>USNC01000052.1 GCA_900555915.1 uncultured Porphyromonadaceae bacterium
ATACGAGATCGCTCAGTGTCTCGTGGGCTCGGAGATGTGTATAAGAGACAGTGAAGATATTGCTCACCGGAGCCAGCGGCATGCTCGGCTCTTATCTGAAGGTCCTACTTGCCGGGAGCCATGAAGTCACGACCCTTCAGCGGCATGGCGCCGACGTGGAATGCGACCTGGCCGCGGAGACCCCGCGTCTCGGAGGCGGGAGGTATGATCTGGTGATCCACGCCGCGGGATCCAACGTCGAGTCCGACGCCATGAAAGTCAATGTCGACGGCACCCGCAGGCTACTGGAGGCTCTCGGGCAGAATCCTCCGCGCGAACTTGTATTCGTATCGAGCTGGGAGGTGTACAGTCCCGACGCAGGAGAAGGCGTGGGAGAAGATCATCAGACGTGGGCCCTTTCAAAGGCGGGCCAGTCGAAAGCCCTTGCCGAGAAGGAGGTCACCGAATGGTGCGCGGGCCATGGTGTGCTGCCCACCATAGTAAGGCCGGCCCGCATGTTTGGCAAGGGGATAAAGGGGGAAATGGCCGCGATGTATGGCGATGTAGCCGCGGGAAGATATATCCATGTCAGAGACAACCACGCCCGACTGAGCCTGGTGTGCGCCTCCGACGTGGCCGAAGCAATATGGCAACTCCATTCCACCGGGGGGATCTACAACGTCACCGACGGATACGGTGCCGAATGGATAGAACTGGCCGACGCCATGAGCGCCAACAGCGGCAAAGAGAAGCGGCAGACGTTTCTGCCGGCGCGCTGGGCGGCCGCGGCATGGAGACTCGCGCCGTGGCTTCCGGCCGTGAGGTCATCGCTCGCGCCGGAGGTGCTCGCACGCAGAAGCAAGACACTAACATTCTCCAACGAAAAGATACGCGCCGCCGCGCCCGGCTGGCGCCCCTACCGCACCATCGACGTGATAAGCCGCAAAGACCCCGACTACCCCTATGCAGACAATCCCTATGCTGACAATTAAGAAAGCCATCTCATCGCTCGCATCGCTCGGAAAGGCGGTGCTTCTCTCGCGTCGGCCATCGAAGCCGGGAGAGCCGAAAGGCAGGCCACTGATCATAATGGGCAACGGGCCGTCGCTGCGCGCCACGATAGCCGACCACCGCGCCATCCTTGAGAGCAACGACACACTCGCGGTCAACTTCGCGGCCAACTCAGAGGAATACCGACGGCTGCGTCCCCGGCTCTATGTGCTTGCCGACCCCCACTTCTTCAAGACAGGAGCCGACGGAGCCGCTGAAGACCCGAACGTAGCGCGCCTATGGAAAAACCTGTCGGAGACAGACTGGGATATGACGCTCTACGTGCCGTGCAGGGCCAGGATACCCGACGGCATCGCCTCCAACGGGCATCTGACCACCAAACGCTACAACCTTACTCCGGGCGAGGGTCTGGAGTCAGTCTCGCACCTGCTATACCGCCATGGCCTTGCGATGCCGCGTCCGCGCAACGTGCTCATCGCCTCCATCATGGCGGCCCTTCGCGAAGGCTACCGCGACATAAGCATCGTGGGAGCCGACCACACATGGAGCCGCGACCTCTGGGTAGACGACCTCAACCGCGTGATCTCGGTGCAGAAGCATTTCTATCAGGACAATGAGAAGGAATTCGAGCGCGTGGCCCAGGAATATGCGGGCTATCACCTCCATGATATCCTCAACAGCCTGACAATAGCATTCCGCTCCTACCACCAGATAGCGCGATATGCCGCCAGCATAGGCGCCAGCATCACCAACTGCACCCCCGGATCATTCATCGATGCCTTTCCCCGGGGTGAGATAGAAACCACTGCCGACAGGCATGACCAGACAGAATGAGATGAAGAAAGCCACCACAACCATAGCCGGAACCGGAGAGCCGGACAATTCTCCGACACCACAACTGACCACAGCGCAAGGGGTTCTCGCCCTCTCGCCGATGATAGTCTTCCTGCTTCTCTATGTGGCAGTATCCGCCGCGATCGGCGATTTCTACCGGATACCGATATCTGTGGCTCTTCTTGCCGCCTCCATGTGGGCCATACTGATCTACAGGGGGCGTCCGCTGAAGGAACGCATAGAGACCTTCTCCTCAGCGGCGGCGAAAAGCGAGATACTCTATATGATATGGATCTTCGTGCTTGCCGGAGCCTTCGCCTCGGTGGCCAAGGAGATAGGAGCGGTCGACGCCACCGTGAGCCTGACACTGCGTGTATTCCCGCCGGCATATATCGTGCCCACACTGTTTGTGGCCTCATGCTTCATATCCTTCTCCATCGGCACCTCGGTGGGCACGGTAGTGGCGCTGACCCCGCTCGCGTCCGAGCTCGCCGCCACGGGAGGGGGCAATGTGCCCTTCTTCGTGGCCGCCGTGCTCGGCGGCGCGTTTTTCGGCGACAACCTCTCGTTCATCTCCGACACCACCATAGCCGCCACCCGCTCGCAGGGATGCAGGATGCAGGACAAATTCAAGGTGAATCTCTGGCTTGCGCTTCCGGCCGCACTGGCCACCCTTTGCGGCTACATACTCATGACCCGCGGAGAGCCCGACATGCCCCGGCCTGAAGCGGCGAGCGCGTGGCTGATGCTTCCGTATCTGGTGGTGATAGCCACCGCGTTGTGCGGCGTCAATGTGGCCCTCGTGCTCACAGCGGGCATCGGGAGCGCGGTCATAGTGGGATTCTGCCACGGCACCGGAGTGCTCGACATGGCAGGATATATGGGCGCCGGCATCGACTCTATGGGAGAACTGATCATCATCACGCTGCTTGCCTCGGGGATGCTCGGAGTGATAAAGGCCTGCGGCGGCATCGACTTCATACTGCGCCTTCTCACGAAGCGCATCTCCGGTCTGCGTGGAGCGCAGGCCATAGTGGCCCTGCTTGTGAGCCTCGTGAATCTCTGCACCGCCAACAACACTGTGGCCATCATCACCGTAGGGAGCCTGTCGCGCTCGATATCAAAGAAATTCGGCATCGACCCCCGCAAGAGCGCGTCGCTGCTCGACTCGGCCTCATGCGTGGTGCAATGCCTGATACCCTACGGCGCGCAGACGCTGCTCGCCACATCGCTCGCGGGCATCTCTCCCGCGGCCCCTTTCCCCTACCTCTACTATCCGTGGGCGCTTGCCCTCACCCTTGCGCTCTCGATCGTCTTTCTCTTCCCGCGCCGCTACTCACGGCGCGGATGACGCGGATGAGGACAAATAAAAGAGGCAATTGCCTTTGACAATTGCCTCTTTCAAAGTCGGGGTGACAAGATTCGAACTTGCGACCTCACGCCCCCCAGACGCACACTCTAACCGGACTGAGCTACACCCCGAATCGGCTAAGCTGGAACCAACCGATATCCATTCTGAAGCGCGGCTGGGGGCCTGCTGCATATTCCTTGCGGAGCGGATATCATTCGCGCTGAAGCGCGAGGGGTTCCCTGCTAAAGCGATGCAAAATTACTGCTTTTTTTTGAATCCACCAAATTTTTCGGTAAAAATTTTTCACAATATTGAAAAATTTAGGCCGGGGCATATATTTGCGGGCATCTTCCACGCCTCTCACCTGCATGAGGAGAGCTGTTTTCGGCATGCGACATGGCGTATGGAATGGAAAAAGGCAGATACTTTGACAATCACGATATTTTTTTGTAATTTTGCGTAGTGATAATTCAAGTTTCGCAGGCTCAACTTGAAGGTTATGAGTTATGAGGTCATAAGGTTGGTTTATTTGCAACTCATACAAGGGAATTATCCTATGGTGAGTTTTGTAAATAACATTAACCCAACGCCAATATAATCAACATAAAATTCAAGATGCGAAACTTAAGTTGAACAGAACGACAGAAACAATGATAGAGACAAAAGAGATGGGCGCCACATACAGGAGCAATGCCACACCGGCATGGATGCTCTACGCGGGAGTGCTGGCAGCGCTTCTGCCGGTAATGATATGGCGCGACTTCACCCCCGACAATGAACTCCGCTATCTCAGCATCGCCGACGAAGCGATACGCAACCACGACATCTTCGCATTCCACAACCATGGCCTGGCCTACGCCGACAAGCCGCCGCTGTATTTCTGGTTTCTGATACTCTGCCGCCTGACAGCCGGACAGCACTACATGTGGCTGCTCAGCCTCGGGTCGCTGCTCCCGGCCTTCGGAGTGACAGCGGTGATGAACAGATGGTGCCGCCAATATCTGCAGGAGTCCGGGCAAGACGCGCCGTCAGCACGGACATATGCGTCAGCATTCTCGGGCAATCTGCCGGGCCTGATGCTTCTGACATGCGCCTACTTCCTCGGGGCATCCATCATACTGCGCATGGACATGCTGATGTGTCTCTTCATAGTCCTCTCGTTATATATATTCTGGAAAATCTACAGCGGGAAGGATTCGGTACGCGACCGGTGGCTGCTGCCGATATATCTTTTCCTGGCACTTTTCACCAAGGGCCCGCTCGGCATCCTGATACCGCTCTGCTCCACCATAGTCTTTCTCATCATCCGGCGCAAGGCCGGACTCATGCGCACCGTATGGGGCTGGCGGACGTGGGGCGTACTTGCGGGGCTTTGCGCACTGTGGTTTTACGGCGTCTACGCCGACGGCGGCAAGGAATATCTCGACAATCTGCTGTTTCACCAGACGGTAGACCGCGCCGTAGACTCTTTCCACCACAAGCGTCCGGCATACTACTATCTGACAGCCATATGGTATATAATGGCGCCATGGTCGCTCTACGTATGCGGGGCTGTCATAGCCGACCTGCGGCATTCGCGCCGTCTGCCTGGGCTCCAGCAGTTTTTCATCACCATAGGGCTGACCACGCTGCTGCTCCTCTCGTGCATAAGTTCGAAACTCCAGATATATTTCCTTCCGGCGGTTCCCTTCATGGTATATGCGGCGATGATGTCGCTGCCCGAATATCAGGGCAACCTGCTCACCAAGATCTCGATAGCCTTTCCGGCAGCGGTGTTCGCGCTGGCGCTCCCCGCAGTGGCAGCCTCGTCTGCCATGGGTCTGGCAGACGGTTATCTTTCATGGTATGTCTACGCAGCGGCGGCCATACTCACGGCGGGAGGTGTGGCCGGCATCGCGGCGCTGTGCCGGCGCGGAGCGGGACCTGCGGTCAGAGTGATCGCCATCTCCATGCTGGGAGCGCTGTTTGCCGGAGGATTCGCCCTGCGCGACCTCAACGGGCAGATGGGCTACGGGGCACTTTGCCGCGAGGCGAGAGAGATATCCGCGGCCG
The DNA here is from genome assembly GCA_900555915.1 of uncultured Porphyromonadaceae bacterium. Classification (GTDB taxonomy): domain Bacteria; phylum Bacteroidota; class Bacteroidia; order Bacteroidales; family Muribaculaceae; genus Lepagella. The sequence continues at coordinate 5,228 of USNC01000052.1, forward strand.
AGAACGTCGGCGAGATCTATGTGTGGAAGATACGGCGTGCGGAAAACATGGATGTATATCTCGGGAAAAACGTGATCATCATAGATGAGGACTCGGTGCCTGATCCCGCCGCGCTCGGCGACGCCCTGCTTCTGGTCAGAGACAAGGATGCGGAGCAGTTCAGGCCGCACTCCATAACCGAGATACCGCCCTACGCGATAATCAACCTAAAACATTGACGAAAAAAAATGGGAAACCAGACTTCAAACTACAGGCTCACCATAGTGGTGCCGGTATATAATGAGGAAGACAACATAGCGAATCTGTCGCGTCGCCTGGCAGAATACCTTCCGAAAGCCTCATGCCGGGCATGCGTGCTGATGGTAGACGACGGATCGGCCGACAAGAGCCTCTCACTGATGAAACAAGAGTGCGGCGCACGCAGTGATTTCTTCTATATATCGCTGGCACGCAACAGCGGGCTCAGCGCGGCGCTCAAAGCGGGCATCGACCATACGGAATCGGAATATGTAGGCTATATCGACGCCGACCTTCAGACCGATCCCGACGACTTCAACCTCCTGCTCGAGCATATCGGCGACAATGAACTCGTATGCGGCATCCGCGCCAACCGCAAGGACAGCGCGTTCAAGAAACTGCAGTCGAAGATAGCCAACTCCTTCCGGCGCATGATGACGGGCGACGGAGTCCAGGACACGGGATGCCCGCTGAAAGTGATGCGCACGGCCAATGCCCGGCGCATTCCCTTCTTCACGGGGCTGCACCGCTTCCTTCCGGCCATGATCATGATGCAGGGAGGACGCGTGACGCAGGTGCCAGTGCGCCACTACCCCCGCACGGCAGGAGTGTCGAAATATCATCTCTGGAACCGGCTTAAAGGTCCTTTCCTCGACTGCTTCGCGTATCGCTGGATGAAGAAAAGATATATCGACTACAGTATTTCCGACCGGAATCTCTCTTGAAGGCTTTAGGCTTTAGGCTATAGGTTTTCTCTCCGGGACTTTAGCAGAATTGCGTTTTGCAAAAAAACAACAGTTTTAGACTAATTTGATGAAAGAATCGATCTGGATATATGCCATAGGGTTTCTGGCGCAGGGTTTCTTCTCGGCGCGCATACTGGTGCAGTGGCTTATGTCGGAGCGCGCCGGGCGTGTGCTCTCGCCCACGGTGTTCTGGGTTCTGAGCATCGCCGGGTCCTATCTGCTCTGCCTCTACGGCTGGATGCGCCATGACTTCGCCATAGTGCTGGGTCAGTGCATATCCTACTATATCTATCTATGGAATCTGAACATGAAGGGAGTATGGAAGAAGACGCCGGCAGCCTTGAGATGGATGCTTCTTCTCACCCCGGCGGCGGCCATATGCTTCATGCTCGGCAATGCAAGCGCGGTGGCCGACAATCTTTTCCGAAACGACGACATACCGCTATGGCTGATCATCTACGGATGCAGCGGCCAGATTCTCTTCACACTTCGCTTCATCTACCAGTGGTATTACTCCCGCAAGGAGGGCGAGTCGGAACTTCCGGCCGGCTTCTGGATCATCAGTCTGACGGGGTCGCTGCTCATAGTCAGCTACGCGCTCATACGCCATGATCCGGTGCTGATACTCGGGCAGTCGTTCGGACTTGTATCCTACATCAGAAACCTCGTGATCCTCAGAAGACAACGACAACCAAACACCTTCAAGCAACCATGAAAAAACTTCTTTCAACAATCCTGCTTTTGACACTGGCGGCGGTGTCGGCGGGCACAATGCGGGCGAGCGAGCGCCACGCGCGCCTTGAGAACCGCAACGGAGTGAAGCAACTGATATCCGACGGGAAGCCCTGGCTGATACTGGGCGGAGAGTTGGGCAACAGCAGCGCGTCTGCGCCGCGCGATGTGGCCGCCATATTCCCGAAACTGCGCGACATGGGACTCAACTGCGTGCTTGTGCCGGCATATTGGGACCTTATCGAGCCGGAGGAAGGCCGGTTTGACTTCACCACCACCGACGCAGTGATGGACGAAGCCGAGCGCAACGACCTCAAGGTAGTGTTCCTATGGTTCGGAGCCTGGAAAAACTCCATGAGCTGCTACGCCCCGACATGGCTGAAACAAGACTTCAGGAAATATCCGCGCGCACGCACCCGATCGGGAAAACCGCTTGAGATAGCGAGCGCCTTCTCGGAGAACGTGTTCCGGGCCGACAGCACCGCATTCATCCGCTGGCTGAGCCACACCGCAGAGCGCGACACGCTCGGCACCGTTGTGATGGTTCAGATCGAAAACGAGATAGGGATGCTTGAGGAAGCCCGCGACCACAGCGCGCTTGCCGAGAGAGAATATGCGAAGGGGGTGCCCGCGCAACTCACCGCGCATCTTGCACGACACAGGAAGTCGCTCCACCCCGGCATCCGGAAGACCTGGGAGGAGCGCGGCAGCCGCAAAAGCGGGAGCTGGGAGGAGGTGTTCGGCCCGGGCATCTACACAGACGAGTATTTCATGGCTTGGAACTACGCGCGATATGTGGAGCGCCTCGCCCGAGCGGCCAGAGAGATCACCGGAGTGCCGCTCTACGTGAACGCTGCGATGAACAGCCGCGGACGCAAGCCGGGCGAGTATCCTTCGGCGGGACCGCTGATACATCTGAAAGACATCTGGCATGCGGCAGCGCCCACGCTCGATTTCCTTTCTCCCGACCTCTACGACCCGGGGTTCAAGGACTGGACGGCAAGTTACGCCACTCCCGACAACACGCTCTTCATACCGGAAATAAAGCGGGCCGAAGAGAACGCGGCCCAGGCATTCTACGTATTCGGCGAGCACAACGCCATAGGGCTGAGTCCCTTCTCGATAGAGAACTCCACTGACGGAGAGGATTCACGCAACGTGAAGGGCTACCGGATTCTGCGGCAACTTATCCCGCTCATAACCCGGCATCAGAAAGCAGCCGGCAAGGATGGAGAGCGGGAGATGAACGGTCTTTATTTCGACCACGATTCCACTACGCGAGTGCTCCACAGAGACGGGATGAAGATCACCGCGTCGCATTTCTTCACACTGCCGTGGGACCCGCGCGCAAAGGAGTCCGTGTGGCCCGCAGCGGGCGGCGTGCTCATACGTCTGGCGCCGCGCGAATACATACTTGCAGGGTCGGGGATCTGTCTCTTATACACATCTGACGCTGCCGACG
>USNC01000053.1 GCA_900555915.1 uncultured Porphyromonadaceae bacterium
AGCCCTCCACCATCAGCGAGGTGACGCCCTCCCTGTATAGTTCTTCCATCTGCTTTTCGAGATCGCGCCTCGGCTCGACCCTTAGCGGAGCGCGCCCGGGCCAGTGCCTGCAGTCGAGGCGCGGACGGTCTGTCGCGAGGGTATGGCTTCCCACCATTATAGCGTCTGCCATGGAGCGGCGGCGGTGCATCCACACAGCCGATACCGGCGTGGAGAACCTCACCGGGAACGGCCGTCCCCCATCGTCGGTGCCGGCCATATATCCGTCGGCGCTCTGCGCCCATTTCAACTGAATCCAGGGGCGCCGCAGGCGGTGGGCGGTGAGAAACCTGACGTTAAGGCTGTCGCATTCCTCACGCAATACATCTTCCGTCACTTCCACTCCCGCCTCGCGGAGCATGCGGATGCCGCGTCCGCTCACTTCCGGGAAGGGATCGGCGCTCCCCACGGCCACTCTCGTTATGCCGGTGTCGATTATCAGTTTCGCGCATGGGGGTGTCTTGCCATAATGGGAGCAGGGTTCCAGAGTCACGTAGATCGTGCTCTCTGCCAGCAGATGCCTGTCGGCATCGCTCACCGAGCGTATCGCGCATACCTCCGCGTGCGGTCCGCCGTAGCGGTGATGGTATCCTTCACCTATTATAGTGTCGCGGGCCACTATCACGGCGCCCACCATCGGGTTGGGCGATACGAGTCCTTCGCCGAGCCGCGCCAGCTGCAGGGCGCGGCGCATATATTTTTCTTCTGTCTTCATATTTTTGCGTTCTTTACATTTTAACGTCACGAACCCCTCTGATAGTGTGTCGCGGACGTAATTGATGCGGATTTTTATCAAGATGAAAGAGTCGCCGCTTGCTAAATGATATATACAAATTTTATTTATATTCTGTATATATTGGTTTGGTGTTAAATTTTTTCAAAATATTTTTACTTTTGTTTGCATTGTATTGAGATTTTTTATAATTTTGCGATGTGTCAGTGCGGTTGTAAACTGCAACTGATACGGGAACTGCTGGATATTTTACCTTAAAGTTGTTGTAAATCAATGGTTAGGCATAAAGAGTCAGTGAGTTTAACAAATCTTGACAACCTGCGCGCCTGAAGGGGCGGCGGGAGACTCGGGTTTAGATAGAAAGATAATGAAATAAACCAATTAATTCACTAATCAAAACAAAAGCTTATGAAGCAATTTTTGACCCTATGCCTGGCTACGGCCATGCTTGGCACATCTGCTACAGCAGGAGCCAAAGTGACAATCCAGAGGGCACTTGAGCTTAAGAGCCAGGGTAAGGCTGTCAACAGCCCTATCAAGACCCGCAGCACAAGAGCGATCAAGGAGCTGCGTCAGGCTCCGTCTTCCCGCTTTCAGCAGGTGATGCTGGCCAAGGAAGCACAGACCGCAGCCATGAAGAAGGCTCCGGCGAAGATGACTCCGCAGGGCGACAACATTTATGGCTATCTCGGCTACAACACCGAGAATATGGCGTTTGGCCTCTACGAGTTCAACGAACATTCCCAGGATCTCATTTGGGAAGATCCCGTGTATGCAGAGACAGAACTGACTCCCGCCAACCTCTCGCTTCAAAACGGCGTGCTGAAGGGATATATCGTCGATATATTCTGGGGCATGCTTTTCGGTGTGTATTATGTGGAATATGATTTCGAGACAGGCGAACCGAAGGCTTTCGTTGCTGATGAAAGTGGCGAACTTACCTTCATGCAGTCTGCGGCTCTCGACACCAACGAAGGCGTGTTCTACGGCTACGGCGCTTATGAAGGCGAATACGGCCTGCTCAGCGCTCCGGCTGATGACCCCTTCAACTATACATTGGTGACCGCATCAGATGACTTCTGCACCGCCATGTGCTACAATGCCGCTGACGATGCTCTTTATGGTGTCAACGACAAGTATGAGTTCGTCTCTATCGACAAACTCAGCGGCGAACAGACTCCTCTCGCTACGCTTGATGTGGATGGTGGCGCCACATATCTCACAGGTATGTGCTATGATCCGGTGTCGAATCTCTACTACTGGAATATAAATACGCTCGACGACCGCTCGTATCTCGCCACTATCGACGGCGGTTCCTACGCTCTCAACGTATTCCAGGAATTGTTCGCGTCAGAAGAGTATATGGCCCTTGTCACTACCGACGACAAGATAAATCCTGACCAGCCCAAGCGTCCGGAAGCGGGTGCGGCTGATTTCTACAAGGACAACCTCATCGGTTTCGTGTCGTTCACAATGCCTTCCCAGATGGCTGACGGCACTGAGATCAGCGGAAAGGTTGATTACCTCACTTTCGTTGACGGCAATCTCTATTCCACCGGTACCGCAGAGGCAGGTGAAGAAGTCAAAGCCAACTTCGCTGTGGAGCCGGGTCTCCATATATTCGGCATGAAAGCCGTTGTGAACGGTGTGGAAAGTTCCATGACCAACGTAAGGGCTTACGTCGGCAACGACACTCCTCTGATGCCTGAGAATGTGCGTATCACCGACAATGAGATCTCGTGGAACGCTGTCGGTTCTGTAGGTGTGCACGGCGGATATGTCGATGCGGCCGCTGTCGAATACGACGTTTTCCTCAACGGTGAATTCATCGCCCGTACTATGGAGACATCGCAGGCTATCAATATCGATAAGGAAGCTGATCTTCAGACCTACAACGCAACAGTTGTGGCTGTATGCAATGGCTATGAAAGTGAAGCCGGCTCATCCAACACCATCGTCGAAGGCGCTGCCCTCGCTCTCCCGCTCTATATCGAGCCTACTCCCGAGCAGTTCGCTATCAGCACTGTGCTCGACGGCAATGAAGACGGCAAGTCCTGGACTCTCGTGGAATATACTGAAGATGGCGACTACTGCATCGACTCAGGATGGAACGCTACGGAGGTTTCCGACGAATGGTACTTCCTCCCGCCGTTCGTTGTCGAAGACGTAACTAAATTCTACACATTCTCGATGGATGCGGCTCTCAGAAGCACACAGTACACTGATGAATACGTGGAAGTTCTGCTCTGCAACGAACCGAGCAAGTCAGGCGTAGTGGACGAGATCATACCTGAGTTCTCTCCGATAAGTTCTGCTTTTGAGCAGGCGAGAGGCGAGTTCCGCGTGCGTCAGGCCGGCACATACTATGTGGCAATCCATGCTACTTCCGAACCCGACATGTACGGCATCCGTGCTTGCAACTTCGCTATTGAAGACAACAATATCACTCTCGAGTCGCCCGAAGCAGTCTCTGATATCGAACTTGAGGCAGCCGCAGAAGGCAAGCTCGAAGCCACCGCTACCATCACTCTTCCGTCAATGACTCTCGGCGGTGCTGAAATTCCCGCCGATGCCAAGCTCGTTGCCAACCTCAGCTGTGGCGAAAACAAGATTACCCTTGAAGGCGCTCCCGGCGAGGAGGTTTCCGGTGTCATCGCTACCGCACAGGGCGACAACATCGTGTCTGTGACCGTGGCTCTCGGCGACCTCAATAGCCCAATGGCTTCCGAGACTGTCTACACAGGCGTGACTGTGCCCGCTACAGTCGCTTCGCTGACTGCCGAACTTTCCGACGACCACTGCAGTATCACTCTCTCATGGCCCGCCGTGACAGAACCGTTTGATGAAGACGGCTATGTAGATCCCGAGACTATCGTCTACGATATCTATAAGGTGATTCCGACTATTTTCGGCAACCAATGGTCGCTCTATGAACCGGGTGTGGAGGAAACTACCTACACATACACCTCTGATTACCAGGACTTCGTTCAGCTCGGCGTAGTATCCCGCAACGCTGCAGGCGACAACGGCTATCTCATGTCGATCACGGCTGTGGTAGGTCCTTCCTATGAGCTTCCCATCTATGAGGACTTCGATGATCCTGAGGTAGCGTTCAATACTGAACCTTGGGTTATTGGCTCCTCTGAAGACGCTCCCTCCGCTCAGTTCGGTCTCTACTATACCAACTCGCTTTCTGAGGCATATGCCGGCAGCGAAACTATAGTTTTGGCTGTCAAGGGTGAAGAAGGTGCATATGGAGAACTCTCTACTCCGGTGTTCAAGACAACCGGCCTTGAATCCGCAGCCATCACTCTTGATGTATGTGGCGACTTCTTCCTGCCGAATGTGACCATCGCTGCCGAGGCTGAAGGTATCGAGGCTGAGGAGATCGGTACGGTTACTATGGACGAACTCGGATTCCACAAGGTTTCTGTAGTTCTTCCCGAGAAGTTTATGGGTAAGGAGTTTGTAAGACTCTCCATCCGTTGCGAATTCGAGACCGGCAATGAAGTTCTCGCTATCGAGTCTATCGAAATCGGTTCCTCTACTGGTGTCGCTTCTATCGCGACAAGCGGTGTGAAGATCGCAGCCGGCAAGAACGTCATCAACGTCAGCGGTCTCAATGGCCAGAACGTGACAGTCTCCACTCTCGACGGCCGCGTGGCTGCCAAGGCTGAGAAGGTAGGCAAGGATGCATCCTTCAATGTTGAATCCGGCATCTACGTTGTCAACGCAGGCGGCAAGAAAGCCAAAGTCGTAGTGAGATAACACTCCCCCCCCTCACACATATTGAATCGGAAAGGGCAGCCCCGGCGGGCTGCCCTTTCTTGTATTCCGCGGCTTGAGAGCGTTAAGGACCTTAAGGTCTTTAAGGACTTTAAAGACGTTAAGGACTTTAAGTTCATTATGCATGAGAAGTGCCGACGGAATTCACCGAGTCGCGAAGCCAATTATGCGAAGCGCGAAGAGTGGTTGATTTTATTTTGATTTTTTTGGTTTTGTTTGTATTTTATCGGTATATTTTATATCTTTGTGGTGTTAACCCGGTCTCCGCACGTGGAAGCCGGAAGTATCATTAATCAAAATCAAAGCTTATGAAGCAATTTTTGACCCTATGCTTTGCTTCGGCAATGCTTGGTTCCGCTTTGTCGGCCGGAGCCAATGTGACAATCCAGAAGTCGCTTGAGTCGAGAAGTGAGGGCAGGGCTGTGTACAGTCCTCTCAAAACTCCCGATTCAAGATCTCTCGGAACGGTACGTCATCTCCCGTCCTCTCCGTTCCAGAAGATAATGCTCGGCAAGACAGCCAAGGCGGCTGATGCAAAGAAAGTGGCAGCAAAGGTGACTGCGCAGGGCGACCATATCTATGGTTATCTCGGCTACAGCACCGACATGAAGACAATCGGCCTTTATGAATTCAACGCCATGTCGCAGGATCTCATGTGGAAGGATCCGATTGCAGGTCAACTCGGTCTCAGTCCCTCCAATCTTTCTCTCGACGGCAATGTGCTGAAAGGCTATATGGTGGATATATTCTGGGGCACGCTTTACGACGTGTACTATGTGGAGTATGACTTCGCCACCGGCGAAGCAATCAAGTGTGTGCGCGACGAATCAGAACAGGCATCGTTTATACAGACAGCCGCGCTCGACACCCAAAACGGAGTCTTCTACGGCTACGGCGGCTATGACGGCACATACGGCATGGTGAGCGCGCCGGCGAATGATCCCTTCAACTATACGTTTATCGCCGATAACGAAAATTACTGCTCGTCAATATGCTACAACCCTGTCGACGATACCCTGTATGGAATCAACGGTGAGATGCAGTTCGTATCCATCGACAAGGCTACCGGAGTACAGACACCTCTCGCCACATTGGATGTAACCGGTGCAGGATCGTATCTGTCAGGTCTGGTCTACGATCCGATGTCAGATGTTTTTTACTGGAGCATCAACACCGGCATGGGGCTGAATTATCTCGCCACAATCGCCAACGGTTCCTATGAACTCAACGTGTATGAGGAACTTCTGGCAGGCGAGCTGTACGTGGCGCTGGTCACTACCGACACGGATGTAAACCCCGAGCAGCCCAAACGCCCGGAGGCCGGAGCCGCCGATTTCTATAAGAACAACCAGATAGGTTTCGTGTCTTTCACAATGCCTTCAGAGATGGCGGCCGGCGCACCTATCGAGGGAACGGTAGGCTACCGCACATACGTGGACGGTGAACTTTACGGCACCGGTTCCGCCGAGGCAGGCGCTGTGGTAAAAGCCAACTTCGCAGTAAGCGAAGGATTCCACACATTCGGCATGACAGCGGAGATCAACGGCGTGGAGAGCTCCATGGCGACAGTCAAGGCTTATGTGGGCAACGACGATCCCCTCATGCCCGGCAATGTCACTCTCGACAGCAATGAGATAAGCTGGACCGCTGTCGGTCCGGAAGGTGTGCATGGCGGATATGTCGACGTCTCGGCTATGGAATACGACGTTTACCTCAACGGCGAGTTGCTCAACCGCACAGCGGAGACCTCGCAGACCGTCAATATCGACAAGGACGCCGACCTGCAGACCTACACCGCCAAGGTAGTGGCCGTATGCAACGGACATGAGAGCGAACCGGCCTTCTCCAACACCATCGTAGAGGGCTCCGCATGCTCAATCCCGCTCAATATAGAACCCACTCCCGAAGAGTTCCTCATTAGCGTTGTGCTCGACGGAAACGGCGACGGCAAGTCATGGACGCTTGAGCAGATTGACGAGGATGCCTACTGCATCAACTCAGGCTGGAACGCTACGGAGGTTTCCGACGAATGGTACTTCCTCCCGCCGGTAGTGGTGGATGATCCTTCCAAGTTCTATACATTCTCGATGGAGGCCGCACTCAGAAGCAATCAGTACACCGATGAATACGTGGAGGTGCTCCTCTGCAACCGTCCTGACAAATCGGGCGTCGTAGACCAGATCATCCCCGAGTTCTCTCCTGCAAGCGCGGTTTATGAATATGCGCGCGGTGAGTTCCGTGTGCGTCAGGCCGGCACCTACTATGTGGCAATCCACGCCGCTTCCGAACCTGACCAGATGGGTGTCAGGGTACGCAACATGTCGATCGTAGACAATAAGATCACTGTCGATTCGCCCGAGGCTGTGGATGACCTCGATCTCGAGGCCGGCGAAGACGGCAAGCTCGAGGCCATAGCCACATTCACACTCCCGACAATGGCTCTCGGCGGGGGCGAACTTCCCGCAGGCGCACAGCTTGTGGCCACACTCAGCTGCGGCGACAACACCGCCTCCGTCTCCGGACTTCCCGGCGAGGAGGTGTCGGCGACAATCGCCACCTCGCAGGGTGACAACATCGTGACAGTCACCGTGTCGATGGGCGACATCAACAGCCCCGTGGCTTCCGAGACTGTCTACACAGGCGTCTGGGTGCCCAGAGATGTGGAATCGGTATCGTCGGTGATCTCCGACGACAACTGCTCCATCACCCTCACATGGCCCGCCGTCACCGAGGCTCAGGATCCCGCCGGATATGTCAATCCGGAGACTGTGCTCTACGACATTTACAAATATGTGAGCGATGGCTACTACGGCGACTGGATTCTCTACGATCCCAATATCACAGAGACTACCTACGAATACACCGCAGAGCGTCAGGAACTCCTGATGATCGGCGTGGTGGCCCATAATGAGGCCGGCGACAACGGCAATATCATCTACACCACAGCGGTGGTGGGCCCGGCTTACGAACTGCCCATATATGAAGACTTCGAGGTCGGCGGCTCTCAGTTCAAATCCGATCCTTGGGTGTTCAGAAGTCCTGAAGACGCCGAGGCGGCCAACTTCTCGTTCTATAAGGTAAGCAATCTCTCGGAAGACTATGCCGACGGCGAGACAGTGGTGATGACCGTAAGAGGCGAAGCCGGCGCCGTAAGCCAGCTCTGCACTCCGGTGTTCAAGACCACAGGCATGGAGTCTGCGGCCATCACATTCGAGGTGTGCGGCGACTTCGCGCTGCCCGAGGTGAAGGTGATCGCTGCGGCTGTAGGCGTCGAAGCCGAGGAGATCGGTCAGGTCACTACAGATGAGCGCGGCTTCCACAAGGTGAGCGTCGCATTGCCTGAGAAGTTCCTCGGCAAGGAGGTGGTGAGCCTCTACATCCAGTTTGAGTTCGAGACCGGCGACGAGGTGTTCGCGATCGAGTCTCTGGAGATCGGTTCCTGCTCGGGAGTGGCTTCTGTAGAGGCCGACGGCGTGAAGATCGCAGCAGGCAAGAACGTGATCAACGTGAGCGGTCTCAACGGCCGGAGCGTGACCGTCGCCACCCTCGACGGCCGCGTGGCTGCCAAGGCTGAGAATGCGGGCAATGACGCCTCCTTCCGGGTGGAATCAGGCATCTACGTTGTCAGCGCAGGCGGCAGGAAAGCCAAAGTAGTAGTGAAATAACACATTCCCTACATCATATGAAGCGGAAAGGGCTGTC
>USNC01000054.1 GCA_900555915.1 uncultured Porphyromonadaceae bacterium
TAAAGATGGCCGTGGCCTTTCCATGTTCATCTACGACAAGCGCAACGGCGGTGTCAATGTGCGCCGCATCGAAAACAAGATGGGTATCAAGGGAAGCCCGACTTGCGAACTCGTCTATAAGGATGCTCCCGCCGAACTTTGCGGAAGCCGCAAACTCGGTCTCATCAAGTATGTGATGGCACTCATGAACGGCGCGCGTCTCGGCATCGCTGCCCAGAGCGTAGGCCTTTCGGAAGCGGCTTACCGCGAGGCTCTCGACTATGCGAAAGACCGCAAGCAGTTTGGCAAGGCTATCATAGAATTCCCGGCAGTGGCCGAGATCCTCAGCGTGATGAAGGCGAAACTCGATGCGAGCCGTGCCCTTCTCTACGCTTGCTCGCGCTTCGTGGATATCTACAAGATCTACGACGACATCGCCAAGGAGCGTCCGCTCACCAAGGAAGAGAAACTTGAGGCTAAAGCCTACAGCAAACTCGCCGACGCTTTCACTCCGCTCGCAAAGGGAATGGGTTCGGAATTCTGCAACCAGAACACCTACGACTGCATCCAGATCCACGGCGGCAGCGGCTTCATGAAAGACTACCGCTGCGAACGTCTCTACCGCGACGCGCGCATCACGAGCATCTACGAAGGCACGACTCAGCTTCAGGTTGTGGCTGCCATCCGCCACGTCACCACCGGCACATATCTCAATTTCATTCAGGAAGCCCTCTCGAAAGATGTCGATGAGAAGTATGCCGGAGTGAAGAAGGCTCTTGAAGTGATGGCCGAGCAGTATGAGGCTGCTGTGAAGAATGTGCTCGATGTCAAGGACACCGCCTATACCGACTTCATGGCGCGCCGTCTTGTGGAGATGGCCGGTCACACCGTGATGGGTTGTCTGCTCCTCGACGAGGCAAGCCGCAGCGATGCGTTCGACAAGTCGCTTGAGGTTTATGTGAAGTATGGTCAGGCTGAATGCACCAAGCATGCCGACTTCATCACCAACTTCCAGCCCGCGCAGCTCGCCGCTTATACATTCTGATTCCACTGTTACGAAACAATATAATTCAAAATCCGGCGCAGACTTTGCGGTCTGCGCCGGATTCCTTTTTTTCTACTATAATAACTCATTGAATAATTGGAGGTGTTGGGAACTACAATTATTTTCAGAAAATGATCTGGAGCCTTGCCTCGAGGGTGTTGACATGCCGTGAGGGAAGCAGGTTTTCCACCACGCGGTCGTGTACGTCGGTATAGGAATAGCGCAGACGGGCTATCATCCAGTTGTTGATGTAATAGTTGAGGGTGAAGTTCACGTCGTTTGCTATGCCGCCCATCACGCCTGCCTTATGGTCGGAGGCATCCACGTAGCTGTAGCCGGCCACCATCTCAAGCGAGCCTTTGGCGGGAGTCGCCACGCCTCCGTCGGCATGGTTGTAATTGTAGCGGTCGCCGATGAGCAGCGCGCGAAACATTCCGTAGACACCATGGGCATGGTAGCTCGGCAGTCCGTTCTTGCGCGCTATGTTCATATAGTAGTATTGCGATTCCAGAGCGCAGCGCCCTTTGATCAGCAGCAGTTCAGGCGAAAGTTTGAACGATCCGCGCGCTTCTTCCACCGTAGCCTTCAGTTCCGTGATCTTCGATACCCGCGATGGGAAATTGGCCTTGTAGGCGAATCCGTTATGGTCGTCTGCGTTCGGTGAGGTGTAGTTGAGCGAGATGCCGGTCTGGATCACATCGCCGTCCGAATGGCGCGGCCGCCACACGAGGCGCGTCTGCGCTCCCCAGGCCTGCTTGCCAAGCATAGTGGCGTTTTCGGTCATGGCTGCGGCCTCGGCGAAAACCGACGTGCCTGCCAGAAACTGACCCTTGTCATATTGCCACATCAGCGCGAGCAGACGCGGATTGGCGTTGAAAAACTCATTGGCGGTCGGTTCTTCATATGATGGCTTCATCGAACTGCTGGTTTCCGAGTTCAGACCCCACTGAGGCACAAAATAGCCGCCGCGCAGGAAGTTGGCGTCATTGAAGTCATATTCAAAGTAGGTGTCTTTAAGTCCTACTTTGCCGTAGCTGAATCCGATGTCGATCTTGGCTTTCCATTTTCCATAGCTGGCCTTGGCGCCGAGACGCACATCCGGTATTCCTACGCCATTTACGAATTTTGTGTCGCCGACAGCCTCGGCATCGTCGTTTCCGCCGATATATGCCGCAGCATCCATCAGTATTCTTCCGGTAGGCTTGATAGTGAATTTCGGGGCATCATTGTCTTGGGCCGACATCAAGGCCGGCGACATGGCCGTGATAAGAGAGATAAGGAGTAGACGTGTGGTTTTCATAGTGGTAAGATTTTAGTGGATACTTCACAATGCACAGAAGCGTCTGTGCATTGCGAAGAATGGATATAAGAGGATTGGAAATAAGAGTAGCATAGAAGGCGCACGTATTGCGCAGTGTCATGTCAGTCTGAAGTGGTAGGAGTCGGTACGGGCGTTCCCTTTGCCACTTTCCCCTCTTTCTTTAGTTTTCTGAACTCCTTTTTCGCTTTCTGGAGTTGGGTCTGGAATGCGGGGTCTGCGTGCAGACGGGCCACTGTCATTGCTCCTGTCAGTCTGCCGGCATCCACATCGCTCTGGAAGTGATATCCGCATATCACACGGCTTTCGCCCATGTCGTAGCCGCGTTTGAGAATCTCGTTCTGCCTTTCCGGATTGATTTCTGCAAGCACGAGGGCTGTGGCCCACCCGATGGAGGTGTGGCCGGACGGATATGAGCCGTTCGACGACAGTTCTTCCTGCTGCTCCGGATTGCAGGTCATCTCCTCATAATAGGCAAACGGGCGTGTGCGGTTGTAATGGTTCTTGGCCTCGCGCGTGCCGAGGTCGCCGGCATCCTCGCGCATTCCCACTATCAAGGCATATATCTCCGGAGTGTACTCTTTGTTTATCTCCACTCCGAACGCTTCCGAGAAGGCGCGCGGCACTCCGTCGCCTCCCACACGTGCATCGGTCACTGCCGTGTCGCCGCGCGCCGTGTTGCGCATCGATTTGCCCCAGCTGTAGCGGGCTTGGTCGTTGAGAAATGTGATCGACATTCCGTCTGGCGGCGGTGGAAGCAGAAAGAGGCTGTTGGGCACGTCTCCTTCCTGAAGGAAGAATACTTCCGGATCAGTGCGGTGATCCTTGATTTTCTTTGCGTTATCCTGAGCGTTGCTGACCGGCAGAACCGAAGCCATCATCATGACAGCCGCCATCCGTGCGAGAGATTTGAAGTAGTGTCTCATAACAATAGAAATTAAGGTTTTAAGTGTTATGACTTCATAACAATCGAAAGTCTCATGCGATTATCGGATTTATATGTTGTGCAACATAAATATCTTTCATTTCAAATGTTGTCGCGGTTTTTTATTATATTTGCAGAGCAAACCAAATTCCAATGCTTCAGGCGGCAGCCGACATCATCGCCGGATTCACAGCCTGAAAACCGGTAAACACGGTAGTATGAAATAATATCCGCACGAGGGTATTTGATTCGGAAGCTGGTCTGTCTATTAAGTAAAAGATGATTCCACAATGCAGTACACCACTTCAGAATTCGAGAATATCTACACCGAATGCTTCCCCGCAGCGTTAAGATTAGCTTCGGGAATGCTCGTCAACGAGGACGAGGCACGCGACGCGGTGCATGAGGTGTTTCTCAAACTCTGGGAGTCGGATAAGAAAGCGGATAATCCCAAAGCTTTTGTGTTGAGGTCGGTACGCAATGCCTGTATCAATCGTATAAAGGCAATCGACACGCGCGAGAGAATACGCCGGCAGCTCATGCTTGAGCCTCCGGAAGACGATTTCGACCCCGACATCCGTAATATGGAAGTGCTCGGTGCCATCGAGTCTCTTCTCACGGCGAGGGAAAAGGAAGTGGTCGGAAAGATCTATACCGATGGACTGAGCTACCGGAAAGCATCCGAAAGTCTCGGAGTCACGGTGGCGGCCATCAACAAGAACCTTGTGTCTGCATTGAAAAAACTCAGGTCTCATTTCAAAACCGGCAAATCATGAGAGAAGAAGAAAAAGACATATTGACAGCCAAGATGCTCGACGCCCCCTCGGCGCTGACGGATGATGAGATAGATGCCATCATCCATGATGACGAATTGCGCGGCATATATGAAATGTCGTCGGATATGGTCAGGGCCTGTGCTGAAAGAGCTCCGGTCAATGTCGCTGAAGAATGGAAGCAGTTTAGCAGGAAACTCTCCAACCGCCCATTCATGTTCAGACGTGGCATACGGGCGGCTGCCGTATTCGCGGCGATATTGATGGCGGCAGGTATGGCCTTTAATCCAAATTGGACTTGCCGCCCTCCTGAAGCCCGGAATGTCGGCACAGTCGAAAAGAAGAGGCCGGAGATCTCGGCACCGGAAGGATACATGGCCGCAGCGTGCGAACTGGAGCCCGAACCGGACGCGAAAACGGGAAAACAGGAAACCGCTCCTGCCCGGCAGCGCAAATTCGCAGCCGCCGACGATGTTCCGGCCATTGAGGAAGAACATCCGGAGATAGAGGAATATCTCCGTGTCCAGCAGGCTATGGCCGACAACGAGCTGGCGTCAATGACGGCGCGGACCATAGAGGAGGAATATGCCACTTTTCTTGTGAATTCGTGCGATACTGACATTGATACGGATCTACTGACGAGTATTGTATTGTCGGTGACGATGCCCTGAACCGAAAGGATAAATAAACTTAAATTCAGACAATATGAAAACAGCAACAATGGGGCTACTGAGCCTTCTGATTGCCGCTATGCCTATGGCGGTGTCAGCACAAGTCAACATCCGCTCGGCGTTCAAAAAAATCATCGAATGCAAAGATGCTGAAATCAAGGAATCGCGATTTGTGGAGAGAGATCCCAAGTCAAATATCATCACTGGAAAGAGCGAAGTCTACAATTTCGTGTTGCCCGCCGGGAAAAAGAAACTTCTGGAAAAGGCAATATCAGCCTTCGCTGAGGATGCCGGCAAAGCATATACTATCAAAAGCGGCAACTCTGACGAGGAGCCAACACCGATTCTGCTGGCGGTAGGAAAACGCAATGCCCCGGGTGTGCCCGTCACAGAGCCTGGCACTGAATACATGTATTCATGTTTTCTGGCACCTGACACAGTAGACCTGGCCGGAAACTACAGGTTTGCATTCGGTCTGAACTATAAGGAAGAGGATGGAAAGATATTCGGGAAACTCATGGAGACGTTCGCCACGACGCTTCAGTATCGGCAATACGGACTGTCGTATGGAAAATTCAATACATTCAAGGGGGGGCAGGAACTGGCGAACATACTCGGAGACAACAAGCAGATGACCTGGTTCGAGCAGCTGATGGCGTATTTCGGAGGTATAGAAACATCTCCATACAGCAAAACACGCGTGGGTCTCGCCGCCAAGTCTTATACCCTCATAAAGAACCGCAAGAAATATCCCGATGTCACGCCACAGGACTGCAACGCGGTGCGTGAGATTCTGAAAGAACTGATTCCGATGCAGGATCCGATTGTCAAGAAAATTCTCCAGCAGTGTCTGGTTGCCCTAAAATAGCGCACGTTTCCAAATAATATGGAGAGACCCCGCTGCGACAGCCGTCGCGAAGCGGGGTCTCATGTTTTTTTGCGCAACTTATTTTGTCAAGTTGGTGTCGTTGTCACGATTTTTTATTATATTTGCAGTGCAAACCAAATTCAAATGCTTATGACAATGATTACACGACATCACAAGAGTGCCGCCCTTGCTTTTCTTGCGGGAACCGTGATGCTGACGGCACCGGATGTGTTTTCGGAAAATCGCGATGCCGATAGCCTGAAGCCTTATTTCACCATTCCCGCGAGTGAGGCCGCGCATCCGGATGCAGAGGGTTTCATCGGACGCTGGCTGATTCTCGACCCTATTGAAAAGCCCAACCGGAGCAACACGGTATTCACCGATTCCTATCTCAGGGAGGCGTTCAATACAGAATACTTTCCTGGCCAGTTCTCCATATGGCCGCGCGACGGACAGAAAGTGAAAGCCGGAGGCAAGAAACTGCAGTGGCATTCGCTCGACAGTAATCTTTTCAACGTCAAGTTGTTCAGATTCGCCACCGGACTTGACAAACCGTATTACGGTGTCTTGTTTTGGGTCGTGACTGCTGTTGACTGTGATGAAGACATCGAGAATGTCCGTCTGTCGGTAGGCAGTAATTCCGCCTCCATGTGGTGGCTCGACGGCGAGGAGGCGCTTCTCCTATCCGGCGACAGGCGCATGGTGCGTGACGACGCAATGTCTCGGCGTCTCACCTTGAAGAAGGGACGCAACATATTAAGGGGAGCGGTGATCAACGGACCCGGAATGAGCGATTTCTGTCTCCGTTTCCTTCACGATGACGGCACCCCTGTCACCAATATTAAAATTTCCAATAAGTAAGCCTCATGAAGATAACAGATAAAAATGCGGCCGGCTGTCTTGTTGCGTCGGCTGCAATCGCACTGGCTGCATCGGTGTCGGCACAAACCGGAGAACCATACATACATGATCCATCGACGATTGCCGTATGCGATGGGAAATACTATACTTTCGGCACCGGCGGCGGTGGCCTTATCTCCGACGATGGCTATCATTGGCATGGCGGCGCGGTGCGTCCGGGAAGAGGGGCGGCGCCTGATGTGCTGAAGATTGGAGACCGCTATCTTGTGGCCTACAGCGCCACCGGCGGCGGCCTTGGCGGCAGCCACAAAGGGCATGTGCTTACCATGTGGAATAAAACCCTTGACCCCGATTCTCCTGATTTTGAATTCACCGAACCTATAGAAGTGGCTTATTCCGAAGATAACGAGGATTGCGACGCCATTGACCCAGGGCTTCTGCTCGACCCTACTACCGGCAGACTCTGGTTGACCTACGGCACATATTTCGGCTTCATTCGTCTTGTCGAACTCGATCCGGCCACCGGCGCCCGCAAGGAAGGTAATGAACCCATAAATGTAGCCATCGACTGTGAGGCTACCGATCTGATATACCGCGACGGCTGGTATTATCTGCTCGGTACGCACGGCACCTGCTGCGACGGTCCGAACTCAACATACAACATCGTGGTGGGCCGCTCGCGCAATGTAACCGGGCCTTATCTCGACAATATGGGGCGCGACATGCTCCAGGGTGGCGGCAAGATGGTGGCGGCGGCGGGTCATCGCCGCACCGGAGCCGGACATTTCGGAAGATTCGTCGAAGATGATGGTGTGGAGAAAATGTCATGCCATTTCGAAGCCGACTTCGACAGGGGAGGACGCAGTGTGCTCGCAATTCTTCCGCTGCTTTGGAAAAACGACTGGCCCGTGGCCGGCGATCCATTTGTGGAGGGTACGTATGAGATAGAGTCGGAACGCCGCGGATATGCGCTCGAACTCGCAGTTGACTTTGTCAGGATGCAGGGCGGCATGCACCGCTTCTGGGAGAAGCAGGAGGAGCCTCCTGTGCCCCTTGCCGACCAGACTCTCGAAGATGTGAAGCACACATGGCCGGATGGTGAGATCGATGTCAGGATCGGCGACTATATGTTCCGTCCCCATCAGAAATGGACCGTGACGGCCGTGGAGGATAAGGGCGGATATCTCGGATCTCCTTACTACAAGATCACGATCGAAGGCACAGACCGTGCGCTTGCCGCAACCGCCGACAGGGAACTGACCACGGTGCCTGCATTCACCGGAAGCGACGAACAGCTCTGGCGCATAGAGCAACTCACAGACGGCACCTACCGGATAATGCCCAAGATGGTGCCGGGCTGCGAAGAGAGACTCGCACTCGTGTCGGTGGCCGACAGCACACCTTCTCTCGGCACTTTCGACAGCACAAGCGACAACTCGAAATGGAACTTCAGAAAAAGATAAATTTCATGAACACTACCAAAACAATAGCTTCTGCTGCGCTCATGGCCTTGGCGGCCATCACGCAGGCGCAGAATCCGATAATCCGCGATCAGTTCACCGCCGACCCTACGGCGAGGGTCTTCAATGGCAGGATGTATCTCTATCCTTCCCACGACATCCACAGTCCGGTCGAAAATCTTAAGGAATGGTTCTGTATGGAAGACTATCACTGTCTCTTATACACATCTCCGAGCCCACGAGACACTGAGCGATCTCGT
>USNC01000055.1 GCA_900555915.1 uncultured Porphyromonadaceae bacterium
CTACACGCGTAAGATCGTCGGCAGCGTCAGATGTGTATAAGAGACAGGATGAACAACTATTCCGGCAACGAGACCGTCAACGCCGGCACCGGCAAGGAACTCACGATAAAGGAACTGACAGAACTCGTGGCCGGAATCGTAGGCTACAGAGGACGCATAGAGTGGGACACGACACGCCCCAACGGCACACCCCGCAAACTGCTCGATGTCAGCAAGGCCACCACCCTCGGCTGGACCTACCGCACCGAACTCCCCGACGGCATCCGCCTCGCCTACGACGACTTCCTCCACAACCCCATGCGCGCCGAACGCTGACGTCAGTTGTCGAAGATGGAGGAGAGCTGCTTCTCCAGGTCGGTGCTGTTGATCTTGGTGGTCAGCATGCCGTCTTTGGCCACAGAGATGTTGCCCGTCTCCTCGCTCACCACGATGCAGAGCGCATCGGTGGCCTGGCTCATGCCGAGAGCCGCACGGTGGCGCAGTCCGAGGTGCTTCGGCAGATTCATGTCGTGGCTCACAGGCAGGATACAACCCACCGACGCTATGCGGCGGTGGGCGATGATGAGCGCCCCGTCGTGGAGCGGAGAGTTCTTGAAAAAGATATTCTCGATCAGGCGCGTATTGATGTTGGCGTCGATGATGTCGCCCGTCTGTTCGTAGTCGTCGAGGGGCACCTTACGCTGGAAGCATATCAGCGCCCCCGTCTTTGATTTCGACATCGACATGCAGGCGTAGACCACCGACATCACCAGCCCGAGGTAAGCCGCCGACTCCTCTTCCTGGCTGTGGCTGAAAAGACGCTTCAGTTGCCGGATATGGCCCTGCGACCCTATGTCGATAAGGAAACGCTTTATCTGGTCCTGGAAGAGGATGACAAGCACTATGAGGCCGATGCTCATGAATTTGTCGAGGATAGTGCCGGTAAGCCGCATGTCGAGAATCTCCGCAGCCACCACCCACACCATGATGAAGAGGAGCACCCCATAGAAAAGGCTCAGAGTGCCCGAACTTTTCATCACCTTGTAGAGATAGAAGAGCAGACCTCCCACTATCAGGATGTCGAGTATGTCTTTTATGCCGAAGTCAATCATTCGTTCTGGTTTGGAATTCCGCTTTTGGCGAAATTATAGGGTTAGAAATTTCGTGTCGGGTATTTCCGCTATCCGCGACTGCAGCAGTCCGCATACGCGCAGCGCCTGCACCGTGGCCGCCACGTCGTGCACTCTCAGGATATGTGCGCCGTGCATGGCGGCGAAGGTGTTGAGGGCGATGGTGCCGGGCAGGGCTTCGGCGGGAGTGATGCCGAGCGGACGCCATATCATCGACTTGCGCGAGATGCCCACGAGCACCGGAAGCCCCATGCGCGCGAACTCTCCGAGGCGGGCCATCATCTCATAGTTCTGCCCGGCGGTCTTGGCAAAACCGAATCCGGGGTCTACTATTATGTCGCATACCCCCCGCTCGCGGAGGTCTCTGATGCGGAAGGCCAGTTCGGTGATCACGTCGGCCGTCACATCCGCGTAGTCGGTGAGCGAAGACATGGTGGCCGGTGTGCCCCGCATGTGCATCAGTATGTATGGCACGCGCAGTTCCGCCACGGTGTCATACATGGCGGGGTCGTCGCCTCCCGTTATGTCGTTGATGATGTCGGCTCCGGCCTCCACCGACCGCCGGGCCACAGAGGCCCTGAAAGTGTCGACCGAGATGATGGCGCCGGGCCATTCGCGCCGTGTCACGGCGATTGCTGTCCGGAGGCGCATCCATTCCGTATCCTCGTCTATCGGTTCCGAGCCTGGCCGCGTGCTGCACGCGCCGATGTCGATTATGTCGGCGCCCTCGTCGCGGATCTGGCGCACCCTGGCAGCCACCGCTTCGGAGTCGAGCGCGCGGCATCCGCCGTAGAAGGAATCGGAAGTGACGTTGAGTATTCCCATCACTTTCGGAGTGTCGAGCGCCATAAGCCGGCCGCGTATGTTGATAGTTAAATCTGCGTTCATTTCAATGCTATATAAACTCAACTGCAAATTTAATAATTTTTTGGCGGTTAGCGAAATTTTTTGTAATTTTGCACCCGGATTTGCAATCGCTGGCAAGAGCGGCGCGAGAGTGGCGCCGTGTGAAAAGGATACTTGCTATGTTGCAGACTTAATTTAAACACCTTAAAGCAAAATGGATTTAATCAAAATCGCGGAGGAAGCATTCGCAACTCCGAAAAAAGAATTCGATCAGTTCGGTCCCGGCGACACCATCACTGTCGCTTACCGTATCAAGGAGGGTAACAAGGAGCGTATCCAGCAGTATCGCGGCGTAGTGATCCGCATCTCCGGCCATCAGGACAAGAAGCGCTTCACTGTGCGCAAGGTTTCCGACGGCATCGGCGTGGAACGTATCTTCCCCATCGAATCTCCTTTCATCGAATCTATCACAGTCAACAAACTGGGTAAGGTTCGCCGCGCAAAACTCTACTATCTGCGCAATCTCACAGGCAAGAAGGCCCGCATCAAGGAGCGCTTCGTAAAGAAAGAGAAATAATTCTTTCAGGCCGAAAGTTGATTCAAATAAAAATCGGACGGAGTTTTCCGCCCGATTTTTGTTATTATAGTGTATGGAGTTATCACAGTCTTGACTTTTGAGGCAAGGCAATGAAATGTAATTGACAGTATGGCGAAAAAAGATAAACGACAGAAGGTGACGCTGACCGCCGATGCGCGTCATGGCATGGTGGTGCGTACCACAGGGAGCACTTATGAAGTGCGTCTCGACGACGGCTCCGCCGTAAGCTGCGTGATAAAGGGCAATTTCCGTATCAAGGGAATCCGGACCACAAACCCCGTGGCAGTTGGCGACCGCGTAATGGCAGTCCGGGCCACCGACGATGTCTGGTATATCACCGACATCCTTCCGCGCCGCAACTATATCATACGCCGCGCCTCCAACCTGTCGAAGGAATCGCACATCCTCGCAGCCAACATCGACAAGGCTTTCCTCGTGGTCACTCTCCGCGACCCTGAAGTGCCGCTCACTTTCATCGACCGTTTCCTCGCCACCGCCGAGGCCTACCGCATTCCGGCCAACATCATTCTCAACAAGTCAGACCTCTGGGACGGCGACGACCGCGAAGTGGGCGGCGCCATGAAGTATCTCTACGACTCCATCGGCTATCCGGTGCTGACAGTCTCGGCCGCCACCGGCGACGGACTCGACCTGCTGCGCGATGCCACTCGAGACTGCATGAGCCTCATGGCGGGCAACAGCGGAGTGGGAAAGTCGACACTTATCAACGCGCTTGTGCCGGGTGCCGGACTGCGTACAGGCGAGATCTCCGACCTCTACCGCACCGGAACGCACACCACCACATTCTCCGAGATGATCGACCTCCCCTATGGCGGCGAGATAATCGACATACCCGGAGTGAGAAGTTTCGGCACCATCGACTTCACCGTAGAGGACACCGGACATTTCTTCCCCGAGATATTCCGCGAGGCGCGCCATTGCAAATACAGCGATTGCCGCCACACCGGCGAACCCGGGTGCGCCGTGCGTGAAGCCGTCGAAGAGCACCGCATCGCAGAGTCACGCTACGCCTCCTATCTTAGCATCCTCGAGGAAGTCCTTGCCGGCGACTCCGACAAATACCGAAAACCCTTCTAATCCCTTCACCCTTAACTCTTCACCCTTAACCCTTAACACTTAACCCTTAACACTTGAGCTGTCGCTCACCGTCCGCGAAGCCATTCGCGGGCGGTGAGCGACAGCTCTTCGTACCATTCCTCGCCGAAACGCCGTATCAGCGGCTCCTTCAGAAACTCATATACGCGCACACCGTTTTTGCGTCCCAATATCTCGGCGCATTTGCATATCTTCCAGCGGTGGTAGTTCACCGCTGTCATGCCGCCATAGTCTTTGAGGCGGATAGGGTAGAGGCTGCAGCTGATGGGCTTGAAAAACTCCTCGCGTCCTTCCCGGCGAAGATGCTCGAGCAGGCAGAGGCATTTGCCGCCAGGAGCGTAATATGTGAAGATGCAGTCGCGCCCGCCCACAATGCTGGTGACGAGGTCGCCGTCTTCGTCCACATAGCAGGCACCCTGCTCCCGGGCCACCTCCTGCGCAGCCGGTGTCATCAGCGGTATTAGCTCCGCAAGCTGCTCGTTGAGTTTCTCTCCTTCTTCCGGAAGCAGCGGCGCCCCGGCATCGCCCTCTATGCAGCACTCGCCGAGGCATGTGTCGAGATCGCATTCAAAATATTCCTCTACTACATCGAGAGAGACTAATGTATTGTTGATCTGGATCATTTTTTTAGGTTTTAGGCTTTAGGCTTTAGTTTTTAGGCCTATGGGTGGTTGATTTAAGATGCATTAACGCAGTGTGGCATATAGGCTATAGCCTACAGCCTACAGCCTACAATTTTCGCAAATGCGAAAATTGAACCATCACCGCAGTGTGGTGTCGGAAAGAAGCCGTTCGCAGCGCGCCGCCACAGGCCTGTACCATACCTGCACGCGATATTCGTTGCGGGTCTCGTGTTTGTCGCCCTCTATAAGGCTGCTGTCGGGCTTTCCATTGCCCCGGGGCACCGCCACATAGCGGTAGTTGTAGCTGCCCTGCTTCAGAGGCATTTCCAGCAGATAAGCCCCCTCGGAGTGGTCGTAGTGCATCCGGTTGCCCGAATCGGGAGAATAGCCGGTAAACTCTCCGGCCACGTGCACATCGGCGTCTGCCACCTCCGGAACCTCAAGGCGGAAATGCACCGTCACGTAGTCGGCTCCCAGGTTTGAATCCGTTGAGTTGTATTCCCTTATCAGGAAGCGCCCCTGCTGGGTCTCGTCGTAACTGTATTCCTGATCGGCGCGTTCGCCGTCGGGTGTAAGCCAGACGTGGTAGTTGCTGCCCATATAGCGCACAGAGTCCACGTGCATGTCGTTGTAGTTGGTGCGCACGCTCTCAAAACGCCTGAACTCATTCCCGGCCTTGAATATCAGTTGCGGCTGGTGGCTGTAGACGAGCCGCTTGCCGTCCATGCGCGAAGGGGCGCTGATGACGCTCTCAGTCGCCGGGTCGCCGTTCTGGCTCACACGCAGCGTCACCTCCGAATAGGGGTCGGAGATGCTCACGTCGGTAGGGGTGAGTTCAAGTTCGAGCTGCTGCCATGCGTCGTTCACTCCGCGGTCGGTCTGTGTGGTCATCCTGCCCGTGGTCTCCACCACCTGCTCCGCCACTGCAAACCGGGCCTCTGCAAGCACCGTGTCGGGGTCGTCGCGGTTGAATATCTGCACTATATAGTTGCCCGACACTGTCGGATTCATATGCTCGTTGGGCAGAAAAATCTGATAGTTCACGTAGTGTACGAACGTGTTGGAACTGTAGGCCCAGTCTTCCACATCCGCTATGTTGAAACCGTCGAGATATTCCGATTCGAGCAGGCGCGACGGCTGCCAGTCTGAATTGCAGTGCACGAGTCGGTATTGCAGGTCGGAATAGTCTTCCGTCCACTCGTCGAAATTGATCGAGATCCTGTCGTCGCTGCCGAGCCTGACCACGGGAGGCGACATGAAGTCGCCTTCCTTCATCACTTTCATAGAGTGGAAGGCGGCGGCCTTCGCCCCGGTCATTGCCGAAGCCGCCATGACAAGCGCCACGGCGGCTGTCAGTGTTGCGATTATTCTCAATTCTAAATTTTCAATTTTCAATTTTCAATTCAATCGACTGTGTGCGGTCCGAAGCAGGCCCGTAGGATATCTCGTATTCGCCCGGAGTGAACTCAACCTCGCCGCTGTCCATATTGTAGAATGAGAAAGCGTCGCTGCCGAGAGTGAACTCCACGCGGCCCGACTCTCCTTTCTTGAGATGTATCCGCTTGAAGCCGCGGAGGTTTTTGTTGAGACCGCGGTCTGCCTTGTTCCTCACATACACCTGCACCACTTCGTCGCCGTCCATCGCGCCGGTGTTGGCCACATCCACACTGAATGTAGCGCTGTGTCCGTCAGGGGTCACAGTGGCGTTGGAATAGTCGAAATCCGTGTAGCTCAGGCCGTGGCCGAAAGCGTAGAGCGGCTTTTCGGTCATGAAGCGGTAGGTGCGTCCCTCCATGCTGTAGTCCTGGAAGTCGGGAAGTTGCGCGTCGCTGCTGTAGAATGTGATCGGAAGGCGTCCCGCAGGGTTGTAAAGGCCGTAGATGGTCTCGGCCACCGCGAGTCCGCCGGCCTCGCCCGGATACCACGCCTGGAGAATGGCGTCACACACCGAGTCCTCCGGCGCCAGGGCTATCGCGCTGCCCGAGCAGTTCACCATCACCACCTTCTTGCCCTGCTTCTTGAGGTCGGCGATCATCTGTCGCTGCAGAGCCGGAAGCTCGATGGTGGTGCGGTCGCCCCCCTTGAAGCCTTCCACTGTCACCGGCATCTCCTCGCCCTCGAGTGTCGGGCTTATGCCGCCGGCGAAGATCACCACGTCGGTGTCCGAGAGGTCGTAGTCGTAGCCGGTGGTCTCGCCGAGGTCAAACTTGAGGGCCGCTATCCCCGGCTTGTCGTGCGAGTATTCCACCTCTATGTCGTAGGTCTTCCCTTTCTCGGCGTCGAAAAGATAGGTATAGTCCTGCGTCGGCTGCGAACCGTAGGATTTCATCACCCGTTTGCCATCGATGTTGAGGGCCTTGAAGCCGCGGTCGGCATTCATGCTTATCACGTAGCGCCCGCTCTTCTCGGGTGTGAATTGAGTCTTGAACTTTGCGGAGAACACGTTGAGGTCCACATTGGGCGCGAACACTGTGGCGCCGCCGTTGCTCTTGTTGATCGGCGAGGTGAGGGTCTCGGTGGCCGCAGGTTTTCCCTTATAGCCGGTGTTGTTCCAGTAAGTGGCGGTCACGCCCTGCTTCCCCTCGCTCCGGAGCATCGGGAAAAGTGAGCGTATGTTCTTGTTTTCCACGTAGTCGCAGCCTTTGGAATAGGCTGCCTCCGGGTCGATGGCGCGAATCCCCTCGAGTATGCTTACGGTGTGGATCGGAAAACCGTTGTAGTTGCCCCACTGCATCACTGTGTCGTTGGCGTTAGGTCCCATCACCATCACTCTGGTGCCGGGCTTCAGCGGCAGCACGCCGTTGTTTTTCAGAAGTGTCATCGACTTGCGCGCGGCGTCAAGGGCGAGTTGCTTGTGTTCGGGGCTGCAGATGTCGTCTTCGCCGAGGGTGTTCCATTCGCATTCCTTGTCGCTGAACATCTCGCCGAGACGGAACCTTGCCTCAAGCAGACGCAGCAGGCTGCGGTCGATCGCTTCCTCGCTTATGAGTCCCTTGTCGTAGGCCTCGCGAAGTCCCTTATAGCTGGAGCCGCATTCGAGGTCGGTGCCGGAATATACGGCGTCGGCGCTCGCGTCTACGGCCGAACTGTGGGTCTCGTGCGCCCCCTTGTTGTAGAAGTCGCGGATGGCCCAGCAGTCGGAGACTATTATCTTGTCGTAGCCCCATTTGTTGCGCAGTATTTCATTGAGCAGACGCTTGTTGCTGCAGCAGGGTTCCCCCTCCACTCGGTTGTAGGCGCACATCACCTGCCCTACGTTGGCGTCCACCAGGGTCTTGAACGCCGGCAGATACGTCTCCCAGAGGTCGCGCGGGTCTATGTCGCGGGCGTCGAAGGAGTGGCGGTTCCATTCCGGTCCGCTGTGCACTGCATAGTGCTTGGCGCATGCTATGGTCTTTATGTAGCGGGAGTCGGCCGGGCCCTGCAGACCTTCCACCACGGCCTTGCCGAGCACCGACGTGAGATACGGGTCCTCGCCGTAGGTCTCCTGGCCGCGTCCCCAGCGCGGGTCGCGGAAGATGTTCACGTTCGGGGTCCAGAACGTCAGTCCCTGGTAGCGCAGGTGGTCGGTGTCGCCTATTATGTTGTATTTGGCGCGTGCCTCGTCGCTTACGGCGTCGAAGACGTCGCGCACCAGGGTGTCGTCAAAGGTCGCCGCCATGCCTATGGCCTGCGGAAACACGGTGGCGTAGCCTGACCGGCCGACGCCGTGAAGCGCCTCGTTCCACCAGTTGTAGCGTCTGATACCCAGGTGTTCGATGGCGGGGGAGTCGTCCATCATCATTGATATTTTCTCGTCGATCGAGAGTTCCTTCAGCAGGGAAGCTGCCCTTTCCTCGGGCGAAAGGGCGGAGTTCAGGTA
>USNC01000056.1 GCA_900555915.1 uncultured Porphyromonadaceae bacterium
CATTCTTCGGGAGAAAAGGAACTGCTGAATTTTACGACATGAAGTTCCGGATATTCAAGCAGCAATCGATTGCCCAAGGTTTGCACCAATGGCTCTTGCCCTGGGAGCCACAGATGCGAGGGAAGAATACTGGATTGAAAAATATTCGCTTTGGTGAAAAAATCGGGACTTGACCGCATGATGAAGAGCCGACGTGGATTGTCGCGTATATAGTTTGTCCATCTTTCGAGCTGGTTGTCGCCATATAGGATACGGTCGTTGAAGCCCGGCAGGAAGATGGATTCTTGTGTATAGCCGTACACCAAGGATTTTCTCTGGAACATCTGAGTGCACCGAGTCTTCAAGTCACTTACATATCGGCCTAAATGTTTTTCCAGACGCCTGTTTGCGAATAGAATTATGTGTACATGGTCAGGCATGATGACAAATGGCCAAACCGTAATTTCAGGGACGGTACGTTTGAATTCACCGATTGAATTATATATTGCCCATCCGCTCCAAGAGAAATCTGTTGAGATTCTATTATCAGTATTTTTCAAGGTGGAAAATAGAGGCACAGAAAGCACTGTATTCTTCATCAGAGTGATCATATAGCAGCATCTGGAAAAGTAATCGTGCCAGTCGGCACGCCGGAGTTTGTTATGCATGAGCTCTGAGTGGAATTCTTTTGGGATCATGGCGGTTTTAGATTTTTCAAGGCAGAAATAATTCTTGTCTACAAAAATAATAAAAAGCTGACTCTAAAGCAAATGTTTTACAGTAAAAAAGAAAGAACCTTGCGGACACACCCCGCCATTCAGGCGGGGCACCCGACATCATATCATTGCGGGCCAAGTTTTGTCGGGGATGCTGATACCCGGAGGCGGAAAAAGCCGGGGCAGCATCGCGCTGACCCGGCTTTTGACGTTGTGTTGTATTTCGGAATGTGTGTTTTTCTTCTGAGAATTGCCGTCATCAATTAGAAGAAACGGACATGCGATGTGCGGATGTTAGAACCTTCGAATACCGCCTTCTGCGCTTTCCGGCTCGATTTGCTTACACTCTTGACTTTGAAATAGGCCTTGGTGGCTACGGTCTTAGCAGGCATCATCTGAGTTTTGATGATACTTCCGAGCTTCTTCGCAATCTTGCCGGGCTTGGCGGCGGAAGCGTTGAAATCAAGTTCGAAATCAGCATCGCATTTATATAATCCACTTCCTACCTGGGCAAGGAAATTCGGGTCGGCATCAGGATCCGCAATGGCTGCGAGAGTCACAACATTGTCCTTGAATGTACCCCAATATTCCGCAGGTATCTCATCAACACCCATATCATTGTTGAGCAGATAGAACGATGTGCTCATGATTCCGATAGGTTCGGTGCCGTTGAGAATGCCGGACTTGGAAAGCGGGAAATATACATGTTCTGGATCGGAAGCGTCGAAATCAAGATATCCGAAGTCTTCTACAGAAAGACCATACTGGGCGAATTCGGCGAAGGGATTGAAGATACGGTAGAGTCCCTCATATTCATCGCTCTTGGCCAGTGTGACAGTGGCGGGGTAGTTGGCGAAATCAGCAGCGCCGAAGAGATTCGCCACGATGTTGTCATAATAGACAGCGTCTTCGCTGACTACGGTCCAACCATCGAAGGGATTGAAAGTCTCATATGAGAAATTGACATATGCGTTGGACTTGGCTTCCAGTGTGCCGGAGTTGTCGGCGTGGAAAGCGACAGCAACCATAGTAAACTCACCTGAAGCGGGGAAGGAAAGGCTTATATTTGTGTTCTGTCCCTCCACTTTCTCAATGACATAGTCAGACTCGGCATTATCCGGATCAAGCACCTGCCCGGTGATTCCTTCCACCACTTTGAAGTAAGCCTCTTCGTCAAGGACCTTGTCGCTACCGTCTTCCTTAAGCAAAGAATTCACCACAGTGTAGCAAGAGTAGTCCACATGGGAAGTGGCGGTGTATCCGATCACAGCATAATCCTTGTCGGCGATCTTCACCTGACCTTTGTCTGTGAGCGATACGCTATAGTCATTTGTATCGAGATAACCGGTGAGGTTGATATACCAGTCGGAGGGATTGTAGGCGCCTTCTGCATCATAGCACATCACATTAAGTGTGAATACGCCGGTTACCGGATCGAAAGAAGAAGCATTGGGGAATCTATCGGGCATGAGCGTGTTGGCATCCGAAATGGACAAGGATGGATCAAGCACGAACTCAGTAGGAGTGATGCTGATCGACTTGCAGCCGTCGTTTGAATTGAAAGCCATCACCTGAAGCCATTCAGGGTCGTTCATATTGTCGTTGTGCTCGATATCAGCATCATCCTCGGCTTCGCCATCATAAATCTGCATGATAAACTGCTGAACATTCTCATCTGAAGGCAGATGGCGTTCAAACACACGAATCGGGCTGAATGTCATAGGGGTATAGGGAGCACCAATCGTGAATGTGCCATAGCCGTCGCGACCAAGCGATTCATCATATCCGAAGAGGCTCCATTCCGTCATCTCTTCGTTGACAGCGGTAATGCTTATCGAAGCAATACCATAGATATCGGCATTGGCCTCGTCTACAGCGATTGAGAATGAATACTGCTTGTTGCCTTCCATGGCGCCGAGAACGTACTTGACATCGAAAGAAGCCATTGTCTGCTCGGCAGCAAACGACACGGACGCAGGAATAGAGAAAATTTCCGCGTAAGCCGGATCGGAGAAAGAAGGCTGGAGCTGCACAGTGAGAGCCTGCGCGCTTGCATCTTCCGGACGATAAATGTTTACCGAGAAGGCGGTTGCCTCTTTGTCAACTATTTTCGACAGGCTTGATTGAGCGAAGAATACACGCTGTTCGTCGGCGGGCTTTGTGGCAGCGGAGTAGCCCGGCTCGTCCTTGCCGTCGCAGGCTGTGAAACCTGCGGCGACAAGAGCCAGCATCGCTGCTGATATATACTGTTTGATTTTCATCTTGATTTACTTTAGAATGATGATTACTGCTCAACTTTCACGGGAGTAGGCTGGGGAGCCGGAGCGTTGTTGTCGGCGCTTGTATATGCCTTGTTGCCGTTTGCCTCGTCTTCGGGGATGCAGAGAAGAAGGACGGGGTCGTTCGGCTCGATATAATAAGTGTAGTCAGCCTGATATCCGGCGCCTCTGCGGTCGAAGGGTTTCTTCAGGCGCATGAGGTCGAATGTAGACATGCCCTCGCCGAAGAGTTCGACACGGCGCTGCATCCACACCTCATCCTGCACAGCCTCAGCCGAGCCTCCTGCGAATGAGTATTTCGGATTGCGGTAGATCTGCACGAATTTTGTGAGATCCTGGGCTGCTCCAGTCGGATCACCGCCCATGGCCTTTGCCTCGGCAGCGATGAGATACATCTCCTCGACACGCATCAGAGGAATATCGCACGCATTCTCGCTTGTACCGACTACGCCCTGATAGGGAGCGAATTTCACCTGCGTATATGCCGGCATTTTCTTTTCTGTGCAATAGGCCTGCTGAGCCTCCGTCAGGTTGATGCTTTCTCCGTCAGCATTGAGGAACCAACCCTTGCGGCAGTCGCTGTCGGGGATATAGTTGTAGAGATTTTCATTCACCCTGCGCCATGCGCCCACTGAGCAATAACCGTAGCAGAGGGAGCCCATGTGGCTCGGGAAGTTGACGATGCCCGAAGTCACGACACGGTCGGTAGGCGCAATCGCGATACCGAGCATCCAGTTTGAGGCTGAGATATCGCTGAAGCCGGGCTGTGACGCCGCTGCCAAACTGAGGGGAGCGCCCTTGAAGTTTGCGATGGCGGCTTCGGCATCGGCCTGCGCCGCCTGCCAGTTGTTCATTATAAGATTGGCACGCGCTCTCAGGCCATAGGCGGCGGCGAGCGAGAAGAAACGTTTGGGCTTCGAGTCAAGCACCTTGTCAGGGCTAAGACCACTCCCCTTGATGTAGTCGATGGCTTTGTCGCAGTCGCTCAGTATCTGGGCGTAAGTGTCGGCCACAGTAGAGCGGGGGCATCCGTTGGCTGCCACTTCCTCTTCGTTTTCTTCAGTGATCAGCATCACGCAGGGCTTGTCTTCATTGCCCTTGTAGGTGAACTGATACGACTGCGCCAGAAAGAGATAATCGAACGCGCGGAAAGCGTGCGCCTGGCCGATATAGAACTTAATCTCGGGATCTTCCGTAGCCGGATCGAGACTCTTCAGGGCCGCGTTGGCCGCGAATATCTGACGGTAGTTGCTGTTCCAGGCAAGTATGGTATAATCGCTTGTCTCAGTACAATCGTTCATACGCACCTCGCCGGAATACCAGTTGTAGCCGATAGACTCACTGACGAGGTCGATACCTCGCGTATCAGACGAGATCATCAGCGAAGCGTAGCCGAAATCGCTGTGTACATTCTCATCCGCGCCGAAAATCTGCATATAGAAAGAGGACAGGGCGGAAATGCCGGTGATGGACGCCCGCGCCATCTCGGGGTTGGCCTCTACGGCCGACACTTTCTCTCCCTCGGTGACATACTGGCTCATCGGGAGTGTATCCATCTCATAGCAGCCGGTCAGACCTACTGCCGACGCCAGACCCAGTGCCGGGATTATAAGATATTTTGTCTTCATGTTGGAATTTTCTGTAAAGTGTTGATACTTTTTTTAGAACTCTACGCGGATACCGCCGGATATTGTCCGTATCGGTGAATAGGTCGAGTTGTTGGATGTTCCGTAACCCTGACGCGGGTCAAGTCCGCGGCGTTTGCTCCAGAGCGCTACGTTCTCAGCCGATCCGTAGACGCGGATCTTGTCTACACCGAATTTCTTTGTCAACTTCTCAGGCACTGTGTAGCCGAGGGTGATATTGTTGAGGCTTAGATAGTCTGACGAGATCATGAAGCGGTCGCTCTGACGGGATGTGTACTGGTCGGCTGCGTTCAGACGGGGTATGTCCGAGTTCTTGTTGCTCTCGGTCCAGCGGTTGAGCATGTCGGTGTGGAAGTTGGTACCGTAGTCAGCGGAGGTATAGCCGTGCATGAGAGCCGCATAAGTATTGTCATACAGTTTGCCGCCAAACTGATAGGAGAAGCTGAGATTGAGATCGAAACCATAGGCGTTGAGTGCGGTTCCGAAGCCGCCGTACGCTTTCGGCATGGTGTTGCCCGTCGCAGCGCGGTTGGCAACAAGACCTTTGTCTTTGTTTCCGCTGTAGCAGTCAGACCAGTTGGTAGTGGTGAACTCCTTGCCCTCTTTGTCTTTTGCCCAGTAGAGAGCCTCGCCTGTCTCATGGTTCACACCTGCGTATTTCACGAGGTAGTAGTTGTACATCGACTCGCCTTCCTTGTAGATACGTGCTCCGTTAAGCCAGTAGCCGTCAGCTATAAGTTCTTTCGGGAGTTTTATGATCTTGTTGGCCATAGAGGTGATGTTGGCGTTCACGCTCCACTGGATATCCTTAGTGTTGATGATATTGGCGGTAAGTTCAAGTTCCACGCCGCTGTTGCGCATCGAACCCACGTTGGCGGGATATGACGAGTAGCCGAGCGACGGGGCTGTGGGCAGGAAGAAGAGCATGTCGGACACCTGACGCTGATAGTATTCGATCGTGCCGGCAAACATGCCCTGGAGGAAGCTGAAGTCAAAGCCGATGTTGAAGGCGTTGCTCTTTTCCCATGTGAGGTCCTTGTTGCCTTTGAAGATGAGTGTCGCGTCGTTCCATACGCCGTCGGCGCCTGTAGCCTGATACTGGTCGGTCCAAGCATAGTAGTAATAACTTGAGCTTCCGAGCCTGTCGTTACCGTTCTGGCCGAACGATGCCTTGAACTTCAGCTGGTCGATCCATTCGACGGGCTGGAGGAAGGATTCCTTCGCGATGTCCCAAGCAGCCGACACCGAGAAGAAGTCGCCCCAGCGCTTGTCGGGCGCGAAACGGGAGGATGAGTCGCGGCGGTAGCTGACGTGGCCAAAGTATTTGCCGTCGTAGTTATATTTCACACGCACGGGAATGCCTCGGGTGGTGTACTGGATGGGGCGGCCGCCGTAGCCGTTGCGGCGGTCGATGGTGTTGTCTACGTCCCAGCCGTCGTGGCGGTAGAGGTTGTAGCCGATGGCGCTCACGTTTTCCACTTCATAGTTGAAAGTCTCGTAGCCCACCATGAGGTCGATGTTGTGCACATCGTTGAAAGTCTTTGTATAGTTGGCGATAGCCTGGAGGTTGATGGAGCGGCTGCGCTCGTCGATCTGGTATGCGCTGCCACCGCCTTCGGCACCCTGTCCGTAGAAGGGGTTGTCAAGACCATGATAGCGGAGATTGCTCAGGTAGTAGCCGGCGTTGCCGGTGATGCTCAGGCCGTCGACCGGAGTGAGGGTCAGATACCACTTGCCGTCGAATACGTCGGTAAGGTATTCCGTAGTGTTGTAGAAAAGATTGCCCACCGGATTGGCCATCGTCATGAATGTACGTGAATTGGGGGTGGACAGACCGTCGCCGTAATCGTATACGGGATAGTTGTAGAGCGGGTCGATCATCACGTTGCCGTCGGCTCCGCGCACGAACATGGGATAGATAGGAGCGATCTGGTTGGCTAAATAGAAGATATTGCCCGAAGAAGTCGCATAGTCGAGGTCGTTGTCGCTGGGCATGTCGCTCTTGGAGTATGTGTAAGACATGCTTGTGCCCAGTTTCAGCCACTTCTTGGCCTGGTAGTCGACTGTGGCGCGGGTGTTGAGTCGGTTGAAGCCGGAAGCCTTCACGATACCTTCATTCTCGAGATAGCTGCCGCTGAGGTAGTATTTCAGTTTGTCGGTGCCGCCGCTCACGCTCACGTTGTATTCCTGGCGGAAACCGTTGCGCATGGAGTTTTCAGTCCAGTCGTCGGGAGTGTAGTAGTAAGTGCCGTCGCTGTAGCCCAGCTGCGCGTTGGGATTGATCTTGCCGTTGCGGCCTACGAGATACTCCCCTTCGGGAAGCGTGTAGATCTGATAGCCGGAAGAGGTGAGAGCCTTGTTGGCGGCGTTGCGCCATGCCACGTCCTGGCTGTAGCCCTGGCTGGTATACTGATTGTAGAATGCCTCATATACAAGTTCGTTGTACATGTTTGCACTCGTGAGCACATTATAGTTGGGAATCGCGCGGTCGTTGGCGCCCCAGCGCATGTCGACAGTCACCTTGGCCTCGCCGCTGCCGCCGCGCTTGGTGGTGATCATGATCACACCGTTGGCGCCGCGCGCACCGAAAAGAGCCGTGGAAGCGGCATCTTTGAGCACAGTCATCGATTCGATGTCGTTGGGAGCGATGTCGGCGATAGTGCCGTCGAAAGGCATGCCGTCGAGCACGATGAGGGGATTGGCGCTTGCGTTGATGGAGCCCATACCGCGCACGCGGATTGCCGGAGCCTCACCCGGAGCGCCGTTGGAGCTCTGGAGCTGCACGCCGGCCACCTTGCCGTTGAGGGCGGAAGTGACGGTAGTGGTGAGGGTATTCTCAATCTGGTCGGCCTTCACCACTGAAGCGGAGCCGGTGTATTCGCTGCGCTTGGTAGTTCCGTAAGCCACGACGATGACATCGTCGAGGCGGGTATCTTCTGAAACAAGGCTGACCTTGACTTTGCCGTCAGCCGGGATATTCACTTTCTGTGTTGCCATTCCCACATAACTCACCTGCAGAGTGTGGCAATTCTGGGGAACTGTCAGACTGAACCGGCCGTCGATGTCGGTGGATGTGCCCTGGGCGCTGCCCGCGGGCAGTGGGAGGACAGTTGCACCAATCACTGGTTCATTGTCGGCTGCCGATACCACAGTACCGGTCACGGTGCGTTGCGCCACGGCGGCTGCCGAGCACATTATCACCGAAAGGAGAAGAAACAAGATCTTTCTCATACCTTAATGTATTGATTTGTTAATGTTAAAAATTTCTACGTAAAACTGAAAATTAGTTGTCGGTAGATATTAAATCCCGAAAAACAAGACACAACAGATGCTAATCTGTAAAAACTTGTTAATTATTCCTAATAAACAATGGCATGAGTTAAAAAGTTCAAATGCAATCGAAGAAAAAATCCACCAAAAGCCAAAAATTACTAAAATACAGCCTGTCTCTTATACACATCTCCGAGCCCACGAGACACTGAGCGA
>USNC01000057.1 GCA_900555915.1 uncultured Porphyromonadaceae bacterium
TCGTCGGCAGCGTCAGATGTGTATAAGAGACAGTATTGGAGGCGAGTTGAAATTTTGAATTTAGAATTTAGAATTTAGAATTTTTGACTTTGGCAATATACTTGGTAATATATTTGAGGATGATTATTTGCTATTGGGGGCCTCGGGGGAGTCAGGGGAAGAAAGTCTCTTCTATATACGATAGCAAATCGTCGAGTTCTTTTTCCGTCTCTACACGCAGGAGGCGTATGCGGGTCTCGCGGAAATCGGGAATACCTTTCAGCAACGGAGTGGCGGCGAGATGACGGCGCACGTGGAGAATGCCGCGATACTCGTCGATCCTATCTATCGACTCCCTGATCTGCCTGCGGAGCATAGCGAATTTCTCGGCATCGGTCACGACCGGGACGCTGCCGTCGCGCAGAAATCCCGTGACCTCGCGGAATATCCAGGGGGCGCCGAAACTTGCCCGCCCTATCATGACGGCATCCACACCGAAAGTATCGAAGGCATCGCGAGCCTGCTGCGGGGTCTTGATGTCGCCATTGCCGATAATGGGGATCTCAATGCGAGGGTCGGCTTTCACCTCTCCGATTAGGGTCCAGTCGGCGTCGCCGGTGTACATCTGCGAGCGTGTGCGGCCGTGGATGGTGAGGGCCTTTATGCCGCAATCCTGCAGGCGCGGCGCGAGCTCGGTGATGATCTTATTCTCGCAGTCCCAACCGAGGCGCGTCTTCACCGTGACGGGTAGGGACACGGCTTCAACGACAGCACGCGTGATTCGCAACATCTTTTCCGGATCGCGGAGCATACCTGCGCCAGCCCCTTTTCCCGCCACTTTCTTCACGGGACACCCGAAATTGATGTCGATGATGTCGGGGCCTGCGGCCTCCACCATTCTTGCGGCCTCGACCATGGCGTCTTCGTCGCGGCCATATATCTGTATAGCCACGGGGCGCTCGCGGTGGTCGATGTGGAGTTTGCGTGTGGTGGAGTTGATGTTGCGGACGAGAGCCTCCGCTGAGACGAATTCGGTATAGACCATCGCCGCCCCCTGCTCGCGGCAGATAAGGCGGAAGGATGGGTCGGTGACGTCTTCCATCGGGGCGAGCAAAACGGGGCGCTCCCCGAGGTCTATTCTATCTATCTTCATGCTGGATCAATGTGGCTTTATCAAGGACGTTAAGGACCTTAGGGACTTCAAGGACTTTAAGAGACTTAAGGACTTTAGGGACTTTAAAGCAGGGTGAGGCGGTTGCAGCGGTCGGGGGCGAGGAACTGCGCCACCTCAAGGAGGCTGTCGGAGGTCACCTCGCGTATGCACGCGGCGGTGTGGCGGGTGTCGAGGATCTCGCCATAGTGGAGCAGGCTTTTTCCCATGCTCATGGCCATGTTCTCGCGGTTGTCGGCACTGACGAGGAGTTGTCCGCAATACTGGGTCTTGATCTTCTCGAGAGTGCGTGGTTTCATGGGGGCCTGAGCGAGCCTGTCGAGTTCGCGGCGCACAATCGAGAGGCACTTCCTGACATTGTTTTTGTCGCAGCCGATATATACGGACATGAGTCCGGTGTCGCTGAAGTTTGATATGAAACTGTCGACGGTGTAGACGAGTCCACGTTTCTCACGCAACTCGCGGTTGAGGACGCTGCTCATGCAGGGTCCGCCGAAGTAATTGTTGAGCAGATAGAGTGCATACCGCCTCTGGTCGAAGCGGCTGAATGTGCGCGCGCCGTAGATGGTATGCGCCTGGAAGCCGTCGTTGTCGATCACTTCATCGAAACGGGCGGCTACGGGGGGCACTTCACGTGCGGGACGGCGGTCGGGGAAGTTGAGTATGCCGAAATGTTTCTCTACCTTGCGGATTATCTTTTCGGGATCTACGGGCGCGGAGATATATACCACCATGTTGCCCGGGGTATAGTTCAGGTCGAGAAACTGGCGGCATTCGCGGCCCGTGAGCGCACGCACGCTTTCGGGAGAGCCGAGAATGTTGTGGGCGAGGGCGCTTCCGGCAAACACCCGCTCCACGTATTCGTCGTAGACGTTTTCGGAGGGCGCGTCGAGATAGGATTTTATCTCTTCGACCACCACCTCATGCTCCGTCTCTATCTCATGCTGGGGAAAGAGGGAATTCGCAATTATGTCGGCGAGGAGTTCAAGCGCGCGGTCCTCGTAGCCGGCTGGCGCGGAGGTGTATATTACGGTGTCTTCTTTCGAGGTGCATGCGTTGAGGTCGCCGCCGATGCTTTCCATGCGCGCCGAGATAGCGGCGCTCGATCGGCGCCAGGTGCCTTTGAAAACAGTGTGTTCCACGAAGTGGGCAAGCCCCTGATGCCCAGGGGCCTCATCGCGGCTTCCGCTGCCTACGGCCACACCGATGTATGACACGAGGGCGTCGCTCCGGCTGATTGCGAGTCTAAGCCCGTTGTGGAGAGTGTGCGTGATGTATTCCATAATGCAAATTTAGTCATTTTCGCCGACATGAGCAAAATAAAAGCGGCATCCCGGTGTGGGACGCCGCTTTTGTATTGTCGGGGGAGTTATCCGGATTACTTGCGGATGAACTTCTTGCCGTTTTGGATGAGGATGCCCTTTGCGTCTGCGTTCACGCGTACGCCGAGCATGTTGTAGACGGGAGCGTTTTCGTCAGCTACCGCTTCTACGCCTTCAACGCCTGCACCTTCAAGGATAGCGGGGAACTCAACCTTTGCATAGGTTACAGAGCCGTCTTCGCCAAGAACTTCATCGTATACGATAGAGGGAACTTCCTCAGTGAAGATGAAACCTCCGCAAGCAGCCTTGGAGCCGAGAGCGCAGAAGTAATAGTCCATATCAGCCCATACGTGGAATGAAAGGAAACCAGTGGATTCACCGGGAGCTTTCTCGAGGCCAGCTGCATTCCAAGGCATTGCGGGCTTAGTCTGGCCGAGGATTTCCTCCATGACGGCCGAACCTTTCTTCTCCTTGCCATCTTCACCAGTCCATACGGGACGTTCGCCGGCAACAACATTGCCATTCTGGTCGAGCCAAAGAAGTTCGCCAGCCTCGTTCTTGGACTGTTTTGTAGCAGGGATGAGATACTTGCTTGCCTCGGGCGAATTGAAATCGATCATGCCATATTCATCAGAAGGCATAGCGTAGTAGATCTTCTGCTCGCCGTTGGACCATCCGAGAGCGTACACGATAGCGCCATCTACAGTACCCTCATACACGAGATACTGCTTGTTGGGATTGACCTTTGTAAAGACAGTCATATAGCCGTCCTGCTTAGCAGTGATCTTGAAGACAGCACCTGCGCTGGGAGCACCTGCTTCAAAGCTGGTGAAAGTCGGGTTTGCATCACCAACCGCACCGCTTCCGAGCTGTACCGGAGTTCCGTTGACTGTGACGTTACGATAGTTCTTGTAGGTAGTAGTAGAACCCCATTTGTCAGCGTATGCTGTACCGAAGGCACCCGCTTCATTGTCGACGATAGTCACGGGATCCATCTGAGCCTTATCTTTTGCAAGACCGGCTGTTGCGAGTTCTTCGTCAGTAGCGAGACCTACGATTACCTGAGCATTTGCGACACCTGCAAATGCAACTGCGGCGAGAAGAAGTAATGATTTTCTCATTGTAATTTGATTTTTTGATTAAAGAATATTTGGTCGGCAGAAATGGTCTGAACCCCATCTCCGCCAACCTATTTATATTTACTGTTTGTTTCCTTTGAAACTATTGATGAACTTGACTTCGACAGGTCTTCCATTGACCCTGATTTTCTTCTTTACAGTATAAGTCAGGGTCGCTTCACCCTCAGGCGAAACCTTTCCATTGAAAACCATTCCAAATGGATTCAATTCATACACATTCCAGAACGACAGCATACCTGAACTGTTCCTGCTTATATTGCAGCCACAGGATTCGGCCTTAAGTCCGAGGTCGACAGCTTTTTTATCGTCAGACACGAGAGTCAGAACAGAAACATTGTTGCCAAGTTCCTCATTCCATTCGAACTTCATGTAGCCAGTTGATGAGGTTATCTCACCGGTATTGGTATTGTCGCTTGTCCAGGTACCTACATAAGTGCCTTCAATCAACTTCTCGGCGCTGTCGGGAGCTCCTGTAGGAGGCATGACCTCATTCTTGTCGCTGCAGGCCGAGAATGCGAGAAGCAAGGCAAGACAGCCGAATATAGATTTAATTATAGCTTTCATTTCAGTATTGTTTACTAATATTAATATCCAGGATTCTGATCAGCGGAAGTGATAGCGTGGTTGGCATCGATTTCAGCCTGCGGAATCGGACGATACCATTTGATCTCACCCTTAGCATTGCTCATCGTGGCTACAGAGGTAGCATAACGACTGAACTCGAGATTGTAGCGGACGAGCTGTTTTGTGCGTCGGAGATCGAAATAACGTGTACGTTCGGCGTAGCACTCGCGCGCACGCTCATCAAGCACGAGGTCAAGAGGCTTGATGTCAAAGTTGGCATTTGTGATATAGGGAGGTATGTATGCTCCGAAAGAAGAGAGCCTCGAGACGCCGGCTCTTGCACGAACGTCGTTGATTTTCTCAAGAGCCTTAACTTCATCACCTGCCATCAGATAGGCTTCAGCCGCTACCAGATACATCTCGCTGACATGAAGCAACGGAACGTCGCGGTAATCGTTCTTTTCGGTCACATTATCCGATTCCGGGTCATCGTATTTGCAAACGCATGTACCGTTGTTGGCACTCTCTACGATGAATGTAGTGAACGGGACAGTCTTTTTGGTAGGCATCGTACCTGCGGTGTTAAATTCCCATTTAGTCACATTATCACCGGAGATGATAGCGGCAAACGGAAGATTCACACCATAAGTGTTTTCCTTGAACTGTTTGGCCTGACCATTTTCCACAAGTTTGCGTATGTCGGCTTCGGCCTCAGCCACAGTAGTGTAAGAAGGATAGAATTTCATTGCTACAGGAAGAGCCTTCTGTTCCTCCTCTGTACAGTTGTAGCGAGCGAGATAACCCTGAGTGCCCCATGTCGCGTTCTTGTTCTCGAGCAGGGGAGCATTGTAGAATACGGTCATGAAAGTACCTTCAAAACGGGTATCGCCTTTTTCAAAGAGGCTTGCAGCCTTAGCAGACATGGCATTGGTGCCGCCACTTTTTGTACCCTTCTGTCCGGTCACGATGCAGTTGCCATAATATGACATATAGTTGTACATCAGAGAATGGCCGCCCGAAGCCTTATTGCCGGGATAACCTTTCCTATCGTATTGTGCAGAGAATATTTCCTCGGCATTTCCCTCATTGTTCCAGGCCCATTTGTCGACGAACGACATGGTAAGAGGAATACCCATGATAGATTTTTCAGCCCAGTCGGCAGCTTTCTTGAACATGTCCTTGCTGTTGACAGTGTAAGTACCGGCTTCGGCATTCTCGAGAGTGGTATCAAGATCCCATGCGGCAGCAAGAGCGATCTTCGCAGCAATTGCAGCCACAGCCTGCTTGCTTGCGGATCCGTTATGGTCCTGATTCGGGAGAGTAGAGTTGTTGTAGAGGTCCTCGCATTCGTCGAGCAACTTCTTATATATCTCGTCAAGCGGAGTCTTGGGGATATCATTCACTGCTGTCTGGATATACTCAGTGACATATGGGACAGAACCGAACTGCTGAGTCATGTAATAATAACCGAACACTCTGAGGAAACGACCTTCTGCCTCCACCTGTTTGTCACCGCTTTCGCCAGCATAATGAATCATGCAGTTAGCACGGTTGATCTGGAACATCACCTTCTGATAATACTCCTTTACAGTTCCGTTGTCGGGAGTTATTGAGAACAGGGCAAACTGTCCGTCGTCGTTACCACGAGGGTTGATATATAGGTCAGTGGCCTGATCCAGCATGTCTATGTGAGTCGCAATCCAGCGAACCGCATTGTAGGCCACAGGACGAATCTGCTCAGGATGCTCCTTGAAATAGACATCGGCATCCTCCGGATTAGAGAGATTTTTTGATTCGAGGAAGTCGGAGCACGCCGTCATCAGCATTACACCGCCAAGTCCCAGAATATAATATTTAAGTTTTTTCATCATTTATACTTCTTGAAATTTAGAAAGTAATGTTGGCGCCAAACTCGTAAGTGATAGTGCTCGGGCCATCGTTTTTGCCGGCTGCCGACGCCCATTCAGGATCGAAGCCTTTATAATTGGACCAGACGAACGGGTTGGTTATATTCACGTACAGACGGAGTCTGCTGCAACCGATTTTCTCGATGATTTGCTTGGAGAAGTTGTAGCCGAGCGAAACGTGCTGCACTTTCCAGAAAGAGCCATCGACCACCTGACGGGCGCAGAATTTGGTAGCGGTACTTACACCGAAAGGATCCGAAGCGAGACCGAGACCATCGCCGTTGCCGGTGACAGGAGTAGGCCAGCTGCCATAATGAGTCTGAGTCTGGTAGACAGGATTGATGAAAGTACCATCGGCACGCACACCATCAGCATCAAGAAGAGTACCCGCAGGGATGTATGTATCCACCATAACCTTGCCACGACCGCGGTCGTGATAGTCGAACGCATCGCCACCCATAAAAGGAGAAGCCACCTTGAACCCGAGTTTGGTGTAGATAGAGAATCCAAAATCGATCGAGCCACCCTTCTTGGGAAGACGGTATGAAAGATTGGACGTGAAAGAACCTGTGAGTTTAGGATTGCGGTTGAAAATCACACGGTCTTCATCATTCCATTTTCCATCACCATTGACATCGCGGATGATGGGCTGACCTTCGGCCTGACCATAGCAAGCATTGTAATAGTCACATTCACGAACAGTCTGACCTGGAGTGAATCCGTTGTCGATTGCAACCTGATGGTTGGGGACAATCATATTGCGGTCGGACACAATTCCATCCCATGCATAGGAGTAAACATTATTGACCGGCTGACCAACGAAGAGACAGCTTGTAGCATTATTGTCAGTACTACGATTGAAGTCGAGTGCAGGTACTCCATTAGGGTCAATGCGGTTGGCTGATGTCTCGGTCATACCTTCTGGGACTCCATCCCATGACTTTAGAGCATCTTTGTGCAATGCACTCCCCGATGACATAGCAGATGTACTCATTAATGAATGATAGCTGCCATCATATACTTTACCACCCAGACCATAAGTAAATAAGATGTTCAGACTAAGGTCTTTCCAGGAAACTGCCGAGTGTATAGAACCGTATACCTTTGGCAGTGCTGAGCCAGCCCAGTCACGTTTACCGTAAGTGGTGATTGTTGTATAGTCTGTACCGTCAATCGTAGTCAGAGCATTATTCGCAGCTGCATCCTCCTTTTTTTCGGGATCAATAGTATAAAGCGATTGTCCGGTCATTTGGTCAACGCCTGCGAAATGATAAGTATAGAATTCGTAAATGGAATGACCTTCCGAATAGTTTTGCATACCGCGCAGGATATCTTTTCCATCAGGCAGTTTTACAACCTTATTCTTTAAGAAAGTAGCATCCAGTCCAATATTCCACTTCCAGTCACGTGTATTTATAGCGTCTGCATCTAAAGCAATCTCAACGCCGCGATTAGATACAGTACCAATATTTTTATATTGAGTCAGATTCATCGGAGCACCATTATCTGTATCCACCCAAGGATAAGAACCGGCAGAAAGAGGCAGGCGTACTTCAAACAGCAAATCTTTGGAACGTTTGTCAAAGTAGCCGATCTGAAAATTCAAACGGTCGAATAAACGACCTTCCAAAGCGAAATCAAGAGTTTGAGTCGTTTCCCATTTAATATCAGGTGCTGATAAAGACTTTTTCAGTAAAGCAGCTTCACCACCATTTTTGTCGATAGTATAAAGTGCCATATAACCATAATAATTTACACCGGCGTCATTACCAACTTCGCCATAAGAAGCACGGAATTTTAAATGATCTATCCAATCAATATCCTGCATGAAAGCTTCACGCTTTATATTCCAGCTGGCACCCACTGAGAAGAAATTTCCCCAACGATTGTCCGGATGGAAACGAGAGGAACCATCACGGCGGAAAGATGCTTCTGCAAAATAGCGTTCATCGTAGTTGTAGCGGGCAC
>USNC01000058.1 GCA_900555915.1 uncultured Porphyromonadaceae bacterium
ATATACTTTCTTTGCCATTGGTTGTTTATATAGTTAAAAATTCTATTTAGGTCACATACTTTTGTCAGCCCG
Source organism: uncultured Porphyromonadaceae bacterium (assembly GCA_900555915.1). Lineage (GTDB taxonomy): Bacteria > Bacteroidota > Bacteroidia > Bacteroidales > Muribaculaceae > Lepagella. The sequence continues at coordinate 73 of USNC01000058.1, forward strand.
CTTGCATCGGCGGCTGACTTAGTTTTCTGTCGGTGTTGCAAAATTAAATAAATTATCGCTAAATTCCTAATGATTCCGCTAAATAATTTGCCTCTATTACCGAAAAATAGTCTTATTTAATACATTTTTTGTTTTCGCTCTTTTTTTATGGCTCGCGCTTGGATTTTTTTTATTAATTTTGTGAATTGAATTACTGTGACGGCGCTGATGATCCCCATCTTTGTCTTAGCCGTCTTCTTGATGTATGTTTTGATAATGAGAAATATCTTCCGTTGCGTTTTTATAGCGTTTTGTACGCTGATTTGTTCTCTGTCGGTTTTTGCAGAGGTTGATCTTCCTAAGGTAAGGATTGCAGGTAAGGATTATTACGTGTATGAGACGAAAAAGGGAGATTCCATGTATGGAATATCCAACAGATACGGCTGGAATGTGGATCTGCTCATGGAGATGAATCCCACACTGGCCAAAAAGATGAAGAAAGGTGCGAAAGTCTACTTCCCTGCCGAAGGGGATAATGAGGAGAATGATGCGGTGCACGAGCCGTTTTCGGCCGAATCATACCCAATGATCCGCCATATGGTGAAGAAGGGAGATTCGGTGTATTCCATCTCCAAGTTGTATGACGTGCCGGTAGAGCAGATATATCTCTACAACCCGGAATCAAAGTATGGCTTGAAAAGAGGGGCGCTGATATCCATACCCCAGCAGACTGATGCCATCAACGAAGGTGCCTCTTTCCTGTTTTATGCAATCCGTCCGGGCGATACGCTTTCCGGCATTGCGGATACATACAATACCAGTGTCGAGCAATTGCTGCGCGACAACAAAGGTATTTCCGACGATACGTTCGCTGCCGGCGACCTGCTGCGTGTCAGCGTAAACTCCAGAAAGGAAGCGGTCGTGACGCAGACGGTCGATGAGACGAAACTCGCCCATGTGGAGACGTACAAGGCCGGCAAGGACGACACATGGGAAAGTGTGGCTGATAAGACAGGTGTGGATGTGGAGGATCTGAAGGATTTCAATCAGGACACGGAACTGAAGAAAAATGCCCGTATCGATGTCCCGGTCTTTGTCACTACCCATGTCGAAAAAGAAGTGGAGGCATCGGATCCGCGTGAGGACACTGCAGGCGGAGTGCGCGACATATACAACGATGTGCACATGCTCGCTGCCGGAGATTCACTTTCGGAAAGGATGGTGCGTGTGGCGGTGCTTATCGAGGATCCCCATTCAAAGCGCGACAATGAGTTTACACGTGGCGCTTTCCTCGCGCTCGACCGCATGAAGCACGCTGATTTCGCTGTCAGGTTGAAAGTGCTCCAGGAGGTCCGCAGCGGTTCCGATTCGATTCAGATCGTTAAAGCATTGCTTGATTCTCTTGATGCTTTCCGTCCTGATCTCGTGGTCACCACACATGAGAAGAACTTCCCGCTGTGGCTGGCAAACTATGGCGAGGACAAGGCAGTGGAGATAGTGAATGCTTTCGATGTGAAGAGTGACCTTTATCTTGAAAACCCGTCGATCATCCATCTTCTGACTCCATCTTCCTATTTCTGTGAGGCAGTGGCTGAATGGGAGAATCAGGCATTTCCTGAACATACCCTCGTGATGGTAGGGAAAAAGGATTCCGATGATGCCTTCGCCGACGCGGTGGTGGCACGCAGCAAGGGAAATGTGGAGAATATATCGGTCGATGGCCTGCATGAGAAAAAACTCGACGACTGGGGGCACTATCTGATATATGGCTATCCTACCTCGCGCGATGAGGTGGCATCTCTGCTCGATGCTGTGGTTGCTCTCAAGGAAGCCAACCCCCTTGCCAGTGTGAAAGTGCTCGGTCGTCCGAGCTGGATCACTTTTGCCGAGCCTATGAAAGAAAATTTCTCAAAGGCCGACGTGTTCTTTCCCTCAAGATTCTTTTTCGACCACAACAGTGAGGACGGAAGGAAGTTTATTGCGGCCTATTCCGCCTCGTTCGGGCATGGCCCGATACGCTCATTCCCCACTTATGCAGTGGCAGGCTTCGATATAATGAATTATTTCATCGAAGGTTTGGCTTCCAATTCCGGCGACTTCAACGAGGCGGTGCCCGACGATGAGGAACTGCAGACTCCCATCAGCCTGCAGCGTATGGGCAACTGGGGCGGTTTCTTCAATCCGTCTGCTTATATCATCCACTATACGCCGACTGGCGACATAGAGAAAATTCTTATAGGAAAATGATAATGCTTAGATTGCTCTCTTGTTTAGTGGCAGTGGTGCTCGGGTGTGTGGCCGGATTGGCACAGACTCACTTCGCCTCAAGGGTCGACGTCGGAGTCAGGGGTGGTGTCACTCTGTCGGAGGTGATGTTCAAACCTTCCATTACTCAGAAATTCGGTATGGGCTCCACTATGGGCGTGACATTCCGCTACACGGAGGAAAACCATTTCGGTCTTATAGCCGAAGTCAATTTCGTACAGCGTGGCTGGGCGGAAAAATTTGAAGACCTGCCGTATTCTTATCAGCGGCAGTTGAATTATGTGGAGATACCGGTGATGTCGCACATATATTTCGGACGCAGGGGGAAGTTCTTCTTCAATGCGGGTCCCGAGATATCTTACTTCCTCGGCGATAAGATAAAATGCAATTTCGACTATCATAATCCTGCGGGACTTCCGGGGTTTGGCGACAAGAACCGTCGTACGGAGCAACTCACCATGGAAGTGAGCCAGAAACTCGATTTCGGCATTGTGGCAGGTCTTGGAGGAGAATTCAGCATCAACCGCCGTAACTCGCTTGCGGTGGAGGCCCGCCTGTATTATGGCATAGGCAATGTCATGCCCTCCGGCCGTCAGGACTATTTCTCCGTCTCCAACCAACTCAGCATCGGAGTCACCGCCGGCTATTGGTTCAGGCTGAAATAATGAAGTTGTTTAAACTTATATCAGTCGCGATGCCCGCATCGCTCCTTCTTCCTGAGGAAAAATCCACTCGAAAACCTGACGAAATCTTAACGAAAAAATAAGTTTAAACAACTTCAATCAAAAGTCTCACACCATAAATAATTTCTCGGCATGAAATTCCGCACTGAATATGTTCCTGAGAGATCAAGCCTTACACTCAGTCCCGCCAATCCGGTAGTGCTTGTAGGGTCATGCTTCGCGCAGAATGTGGCGCGCAAGATGCGTGAATGCTGCTGGGAGGTGTTCAATGAGGCCGGTACTCTTTATAATCCCGTTTCCATTGCCAGGGTGCTTGAACTGCTTGTATTCACCAGCGACATCCCGTCCGCTCTCGAACCCACTCTCTTCGAGTCGGAGGGATACGTCCATTCGTGGCTTTTCGATTCGCATTTCTCGCGCGGGTCAAGGCAGGACTGTGTCGATCTGATAGGGAGTCTAAGCGCCGGAATCGTCTCGGCGTTGGAGCGTGCGCAGGCTCTCGTGGTCACATTCGGCACCGCCTGGTGCTATTACCTTGAATCCATTCCTGACTTTGTAGTGGCCAACTGCCATAAGATGCCTCAATCCCTGTTTGAGCGCCGGCGCGTGTCTGCGGGCGATATCGCCGATGTATGGGTGTCACTTTGCGCGCGTCTCAAGGAAAGGTTTCCCGGGTTGTCGGTCATCTTCACCGTCAGCCCGGTGCGTCATCTCAAAGATGGTTTCGTAGGCAATTCCCGCTCAAAGGCAGAGTTGCTTCTGGCTGTGGAGGAGATATGCGGCAGAGCCGGGGATGTCTTTTATTTTCCCGCTTTCGAGATTGTCAACGATGACTTGCGCGACTATAGGTTTTATGCCCCTGACCTCACGCATCCTTCCGAGCAGACGGTGGAATACATATGGGAGAAATTCCGCGCCACATATCTCGATGCGGAAGGGGAGCGCATGGTGAGGGAAGGAGAGAAGGAGTTCAAGCGCACGAACCATCGTCCTATCAGACAGAAATAAGCCCCCATATCATAAAATTTGCGACACGTGCCGTAAAACACATGTGGTGGTCACATCATTTTTAGCCCACGTCTCATATCGAAAAAAAAGTGGGCGTTTTTGTTTCTGTTCTCGTGAATTTGTCTTAACTTTGCATAAGTAATGGAAGTTGTCTAAACTTATTTGGAATTTAAAAAAAACAACAAAAGGGGTAAACCTCAAGTTTAGGCCACTTCATAGTCAAATTTTAAACTAACACATACCATGATCAACAATCTGTTCTGGCTTGTGCCGGCCTCCTCGGTGGTGGCTCTGGCGCTTGCGTTCTATTTCTTCCGGTGGATGAAAAATCAGGATGAGGGCACCGACAGGATGCGCTGGATCGCCTCCCACGTCAGGAAAGGAGCCATGTCCTATCTTCGTCAGCAATACAAGATAGTATCCATTGTGTTCCTATGTCTGGTGATCCTGTTTTCTGTGATGGCCTATGGTTTCGGCGTGCAGAATGAATGGGTGCCGGTTGCATTTCTCACGGGTGGTTTTTTCAGTGGCCTCGCCGGATTCCTCGGCATGAAGACAGCCACATACGCCTCGGCACGCACCGCCAACGCAGCATGCGATTCTCTCAATTCAGGTCTTAAGGTGGCCTTCCGTTCAGGCGCTGTGATGGGTCTGGTGGTCGTAGGTCTTGGATTGCTCGACATCTCCTTCTGGTATCTGATACTCAATTGGCTTGTGGATCTTCCCGACACCCAGAAACTGACGATGATCACCACAACCATGCTCACATTCGGCATGGGAGCGTCCACTCAGGCGCTCTTCGCGCGTGTGGGAGGCGGTATATATACGAAGGCGGCCGATGTGGGAGCCGACCTTGTGGGCAAAGTCGAGGCCGGCATTCCCGAAGACGATCCGCGCAACCCGGCCACTATCGCTGACAATGTGGGCGACAACGTGGGCGACGTGGCAGGCATGGGAGCGGATCTGTATGAATCATACTGCGGTTCGATTCTCGCCACCGCAGCGCTTGGCGCCGCTGCCGGGGCTGTAGGCTTCGGTGCTGAAGAAGCCGGCAGCGTAGCCCTGCAGACGAAGGCCGTCATGGCTCCGATGCTGATTGCGGCAGTTGGCATACTTCTTTCCATTGTCGGCATATTCTGCGTGAAGACAAAAGAAAACGCGTCGATGAAAAACCTGCTCGGCGCACTCGCCACAGGCACCAATCTGAGTTCCGCCCTTATAGTGGCTGCGACATTCGTGATAATGTGGGTGCTCGACATTCCCAACTGGGTTAACATATCCTGTTCGGTTGTGGTCGGACTCCTTGTGGGCATTGTAATTGGCCAGGCTACCGAATACTACACATCGCAGTCATACCGCCCCACGAAGCGTCTCGCCGAGAGTGGACAGACCGGACCTGCCACTGTCATCATATCAGGAGTCGGTCTCGGTATGGTATCCACTGCGATACCGGTCATAGCGGTGGTGTTCGGCATTATCATGAGCTACTGGCTCGCCTCCGGATTTGACTTCGGCAATATCTCCTGGGGTCTGTACGGCATTGGCATTGCGGCCGTAGGCATGCTATCTACCCTGGGCATAACGCTCGCCACCGACGCTTACGGACCGATAGCCGACAATGCCGGCGGCAACGCGGAGATGAGCGGACTGGGAGAAAGCGTCAGGAAGCGCACCGATGCCCTTGACTCTCTTGGCAACACAACTGCGGCTACCGGCAAAGGATTCGCCATAGGATCCGCCGCCCTTACCGGTCTTGCCCTGCTTGCCTCCTACGTGGAGGAAATACGCATGGGGCTGCACCATATTGGTCAGGAATTCATACAGGTCGGCACCACTATCGATCCTGTCAGCATGACGGAAGTGCCGAGGCGGATTGCGATAAGCGAGGCTACATTCCGTGATTTCATGGTGGCATATGACGTGAATCTTATGAATCCCGTAGTGCTCTCCGGTATGTTCATAGGAGCGATGATGGCGTTCCTTTTCTGTGGCCTGACCATGAACGCTGTCGGACGCGCCGCCTCCCACATGGTAGAGGAAGTGCGCCGTCAGTTCCGCGAGATTAAGGGAATCCTTACCGGCGATGCCGAGCCGGACTATGCCCGTTGTGTGCAGATTTCCACCAAAGGTGCGCAGCGTGAGATGGTTTTCCCCTCGCTTCTCGCCATAGCGGTTCCAATTCTTGTAGGTCTGATATTCGGTGTGCCCGGTGTCATCGGACTCCTTATCGGTGGCCTTTCTTCAGGATTCGTGCTTGCGGTGTTCATGGCCAATTCCGGCGGCGCATGGGACAATGCCAAGAAATATATCGAAGAAGGTAATTTCGGTGGCAAGGGCAGTGAGGTGCACAAAGCGACTGTGGTTGGCGACACCGTGGGAGATCCCTTCAAGGATACCTCCGGTCCGAGCCTCAACATCCTCATAAAACTCATGTCGATGGTGGCCATAGTGATGGCCGGTCTCACAGTCTCCTGGTCTTTGTTCTAAACATAGTCAGTTACATGGGCGTTGTCTATATTAGACAATAATCTTTTAATAACGTGATACTATGGAAAAAGACAATCTCAAGACTGAAGACCAGAAGATATATCCCGGTGCCGCTGACGACCGGACCGGAAAGGTCACTTCGCAAGACATCAGAGATGCCAACTGCGAACTCAACAACAATCCGCGCAATTCCGACATGGCGATGCCATGAATATCTTCAGAGATAAGTTGACAAAAAGTCCGGTTCCCTTCTCGTGGGGGAACCGGACTTACTGTTTCTTTTCTGCTTGATCACGCGTCGTGCTTAGTCACGCGTCGCATGGCTTAGAAAGCGTGGATTGCCATGTCTGTGAGCCATATCCAGAGCGGACAGAAGCCGATGAAGAGGATCACAGATAAGGTCAGAGAGGATGTGCCTGTAGCAACGTATGTGTTGTATTCGTCGGCGATGATGATACCCGAGAATGCCGGAGGAAGGGCCGCTGCCACCACGAGCATCTTGAGGTTAAGCGCGTCCATATGGCATACAAGTCCTAAGATCAGGATGGCCGCCGGCATGACTATCATCTTCATTATTGAGCCGAGCACCGCCTGCCAGTTGAGCTGGAACTTGATCGCGCTGAGTGTGATGCCGGCCGAGAAGACAGCCATTGAAGCGTTGGCTTTGGCGATGAGGTTGAATGAAGGGCTTGCCCAGTCAGGCCATGGAATTCCGACGAGCACCCAGACCACTGCCAGAATAGGAGCCCAGGCCACCGGCTGGGCCAGTGCGTGGAGCACCGGTTTCCAGGCGCTTTCTTTCTTACCGGTAGGATTCTGTTTTTCCAGAGAGGCGTTCATCAGCGAGAGACCTACCGGAATACCTACCGCGTTGACCACAATGCCGACGATTGCCACGACAAGAGCCACTGCCGGAGTGGTGCCGAATATAGGTTCCAGCACCGCGAATCCGAGGAATCCGATTGTAGGCGATCCGCTGATCAGTGCCGACACGGCTGCGTCAGCCCCGGTGTTCTTCTTGAAGCAGAATTTGAATACGAAATACACCAGCATGAAGCATGCCATGATTCCCACAAGCGACACAAGTGTAAGTTTAAGATCCTTGGCAAGGTCTTCGCGCGTGGCCTGTGCTATTGATACGAACAGCGCGGCCGGAAGGGCGTAATCGAGCACCACCTTGTTGAATTTCTTGGCGTCGTCTCCCGAGAAGGCTCCTTTTTTGCCCGAGATATATCCTGCGAGCATCACTACGATAATTGGAACTATCGCATACAGTATTATATGTTCCATAATTCGAAGTTTATATAATTAGTAATAGGTTGATATGTAAAAACGGGACTCCGGACTTCAAAGCTTTTAAAGCCATCGAAGTCCTTAAAGCCCCGTTTTATAAGATGGTCCTTTCGATATTTGGTCGTCAGACTGTGTAGTCGATAAGTGGTGCGGGGTTGAGATACTGTCTCTTATACACATCTCCGAGCCCACGAGACACTGAGCGATCTCGT
>USNC01000059.1 GCA_900555915.1 uncultured Porphyromonadaceae bacterium
GAGTTTTGTAAATAAAATTAACTAACGCCAATATAATCAACATAAAATTCAAGATACGAAACTTAAGTCATTTAATTAACGACACAAAGATAATGATAGTTTTTTTTATTCACAAATTTGTGAATAAAAAAAATCAAAAGGACTCAACTAACAGACTATTTATCGAAGCCTACGCAGAAATCGACCAACGAATGTGCTGATTATATTTGCGGAATCGAATTTCTGTAGGCTAAAACCGTAGGTCGGGCGTTTATATGTCTATAGGGGCATAGTAATGCCATCATACCTTAAACTTATATATGAATATGGAAGATATACTGAATCTTGAAGGTAAAGTGGCGGTTGTGACCGGAGCCGGCGACGGCATCGGACGCGGCTGCGCGGAGATTCTGGCGAGCGCCGGGGCGTCGGTTGTGGTCAGCGACCTGAGTCCGGAAAAGGCCCGCGCTGTGGCCGACGGAATAAACGCCGCGGGAGGGAAAGCCGCAGCCGTGGCATGCGATGTGCTCGAAGAGTCCGACCGGCTAAGGCTGATTGAGACTGCCGAGACCACATTCGGCGCAGTGAATATCCTTGTCAACAATGCCGGCCTCGGAGGCGGAGGGAAAGAAAATCCTTTCAATATCGACTTAGCGTATGCCGAACGCATATTCGGCATAAACGTTCTCGCTCCGCTGCGGCTATGCCAGCTGGCGGTGCCGCTGATGAAGGAATCGGGCTACGGCAGCATCATCAACATCACATCCATGAGTTCGGTCAACAAGGAGGCCAACATGAGCATATATGCCTCGTCGAAGGCCGCGCTCAACCATATGACCGCGAACCTCGCTCATGATTTCGGTCCCTATGGAGTGAGAATCAACAACGTAGGACCCGGAGCAACCCGCACTCCGGCGCTGCAGAGCATACTGACGCCTGAACTTGAGGCCCGGATGCTGGCGCACACGCCGGTAAGGCGTCTGGGAGAGGTGTCTGACATAGCCCGGGCCGTATTGTTTTTCGCCTCCCCCGCCTCGTCGTGGATAAGCGGCCAGACACTTTATGTGAACGGCGGGGGAATCCAGACACTCGGCTGAGAAGGAGCCATCCTTGGAATTGATGTCGGCAAATGCCCGGAAAGCATCCGCGCTATTGTTTCTTATAAGCAGACGGTGTGCAACCGAATTGTCGCTTGAAAACGGTCGCGAAATATTTAGTATCGGGAAATCCGGTCATAAAAGCCACCTCGGCTATAGGATAGCGGTTCTGTCTCAACAGGTCGGCAGCCTTCTTCAGGCGTTGCAACCGTATGAAATCGTTGGGCGATTGCCCAGCCACCGCCTTCAGTTTGTTATAGAGAGTTCCGCGGCTCATTGCCATGTCCGAACTCATCGCGCTGACCGAATATTCAGGATTGTCGATGTTTTTTTCAATAAGCGCTGTCAGTTTTTCCATGAATTCGCGGTCAAGCGGGTTAAGGAAATCAACCTCGTCGGTGTTCGTGTCGGTCGATTGCAGAGACTCCTTGAGTTTCCGGGCATTTCGCAGATGGATTCTGATTCGGGCTTTCAGTTCCGTATTGTCAAATGGTTTCGTGATATAGTCGTCGGCTCCGTACTCGAATGCATTTGTCTTGGAGATCCGGTCAGACACGGCCGTAAGCAGGATGAAAGGAATATGGCTTGTCCCGACATTGCTTTTCAGTTGGTGGCAGAGTTCCTCGCCGTTCATTCTCGGCATCATAAGGTCCGATACTATTATATCGGGCATATGATCGCTGATCGAGGCGATGGCGTCCACTCCGTCTTTGGCCGTCGTCACATTATAGTTATGTTCAAGCGATTTCTTGAGCACATCGCGCATGTCGGGGTTGTCGTCTATGACAAGTACTGTCTCGTCATGCAAAGACGGCGGCGTTTTCTCAACCCTTCCGGGCTCTATGCTGTCATCGTGTCTGATCGGGAATCTGAGCACGAACGTTGATCCGGTGTTTTCTTTGCTCGACACTGAAATGCCGCCTCCATGCAGTTCCACAAGCTTATGTGTGAGCATCAGGCCTATGCCGGTGCCGGCCACTTCGGAAAGTCTTGCATTTTTTGCCCTGAAAAACTGCCTGAACAGATGCTTCATCTCATTGGCCGGAATTCCGATACCTGTGTCAGTAAAGGATATGCAGTAGCGCTCATCTTCTGTCCAGCCTTTTATGGATACAGAGCCGCTGTCTGTATATTTCAGCGCATTCGACAATAGATTTGTCAGTATGGCATCCATCTTGGCCATGTCGATGGCTGTCACCACTCCCTGCAGGCTGTCGATGTCTGTGTGGAATCCGAGCCCTTTGAGCCTGGCCTTGTATTCCCACGGTCCGAGACGCATTGTCAAGAATTCATGGATGTCGACCGTAGTGGTGTTGAGTGTCATGGCATTGGCATCCGCTTTCTGAAAATCCAGCAGCTGGGTGGTCAGTTCATGAAGGCGGTCGGTGTTGCGTATGGCGATCTCAAGAGTGGCGCGGTTGTCGTCCGAGAGGTTCCTGTTGTCGGCAAGTTCGCTGAGCGGAGCTTTTATAAGGGCCACCGGGGTGCGCAGTTCATGTGCCATCTCGGTGAACAATTTCATTTTTTCTTCGGAATAACTCTGTTTGAGTCTGCTTCCCGCAAGACGTATTATCAGCCAGCAGAGGAACGCGGCGAATACGACATACACTGCATACATCCATGGCTTGGTCCAGATCGGGTTGTCGATGATGACCTTCAGTTCTTTCTCGGCCACCACCTCGCCGGAGCGGCTGTCTTTCAGCCGCAGTTGGAAAGTGTATTTCCCCGGGGGCACGTTGGTGTAGCTGGCGTGGCGGTCTGTCTCGCTGACCCATTCATCCTCGAAAGGAGCCAGCCGGTATTCGAATTCAAGGAAGTTTGATTCCCGGAAATCTATCATCGAGAATCCGATAGAGAATGAATTCTGACCGTATGGAAGCTCAAGCCGGCCGACACAGTCGAGCGATACCGGCAAAATCGGGTCGCCGGCATCCGGATGGATAATGGAATAAGCGACTTTAAGGTCGGTGAAATAAATATATGGAGTGTCTTTTTTCGTCAGATCATCACCAATATCGACCGCGATGGTGCTTTGCGACGAACCCAGCAGCAATCTTGCGGGCGAGAGCAGGCATATAGCCTGTCCATTGAAAGTCGTTGGGTTCAGTCCGACTATCCGGCCTAAATCCGAGACTGAACCGGACCTGATATCGATCTCATACAGTTGCTTCTGAGTGGTAATATACACAGAGTTGCCGTCTGCCGCACGTTTCATCGCCATGACGTAGCGCAACTGGGCATTGTCTGAAATCAGTTCTGAGAGTTTGTGTGTCTTCAGGTCGAAAACCATTATACCTTTTCCCGATGTCGCAAGCCATGCCTTACTACCCATCAACAGTATATCATTGATGGCCACGTTGGTAGATACCATCCCGGTCTTCCCGGTGTGCGGATTCAGCAGGGTAAGCCGCACAGACTGTCCGCATAATACAGTGTTGTCGTCGGCCACCGCTATTGAATTCACATCATGTATTTCGTAGGATCGACCCTGCTTCGCCGCCAGATCATACTTCATCAGATTTCCATCGGAGAAACTGCCCAGCCAGAGATTATCGTCATGTATAGCCATACTTGAGATATAGTCGCTGTGCAGCGGCACTCCGAACAGGGGACGGTCTTTTGTATATTGCGCGCATTCTCCGGTGAGCGGATTGATTCTCAATATGCCGTATCCGAAGCCGCCGGCCCAGATGTTGCCTTCATTGTCTTCAGCCAGTTTCAGCACCGGGCCTTTCGGCGACATATCATCGCCGAAGGCATACCAACTGTCGGCATCCACATCATGAATACGAATCCCATAGTCTGAAGCGTAGCATACCTTGCCGTCGCGCAGGCGGATCATGGCATTGCCGACAGTCTCTTCCGAAGGCGGTGTAATGATCTGACAGCGGCTCCTGCCGTTTCGTATCATTGACACGGCACTGCTGAAGGTAGCGATCCATATGTTGCCATCCCGGTCGCTCATCACGTCCATTACGGAATTCCCGGACAGGGCATTGCCGTCTGCCTTCGCGGTGTTTGAGAATGTCCGGACTATCGAGTCGGCGTGAAGGTCGTAGACGTGGCAGCCCGCGCCGTCGGTGCCGATCAGCAGTTCGCCGGGACGCCCGTTGCATATAGACGTGATGCGTACTTTCCGGGAGAGCGCTTTTGATTTTAACAGTTCATTCGTATTCTCGTCATAGATATACAGATCTCCGGCGAATGTGCCTATATATACGCACCGTCCCAGATAATGAAGAGACGTGATCGACTCGTCGAATTCAGCCACCTGTTGTTGCAGCCCGGATGAATAGCGGTAGAGAATCCCTTCGGACGAATAATACACGGTATTGCCGCCGTCGCCGGTGACACATTCCACCGGCCTGCGGCTGTCGACCGGAGTGGTTGCGCCCGACGATGAATATCTGTAGAGACCCGCCGATGTGGCCAGATACATTCTTCCGTCCTTTACGGCGTATATGTCGTTCTGCATGATTTTTCCGTCGGCGCCGAATTCCGACAGGTCGATGGTGACCTTGAAGGAGTCGGAGTACGGGTCGTATGAGAATACGAGTCCCTGCTGGGTGGCGACATATACATGATTGCCGCATGTGCGTATCTTGGTCTTATACGAGTACATGTTGACCGTCTCCCCTTTGTATTGCGGACTGTAGAATCTGACATCCCGGCCGTCCAGGCGGTCGATGCCCCAGTGCGATGCGCACCAGATAAAGCCCAGACTGTCCTGGGCAAGAGAGAAGATGCGGTCTCCGCTCAGTCCGTTGGAGACGTTGTAGTGCTCCACACGCAGGTTCTGTGCCGGGGCAATGACCGCGGTCAGGATCGCGACAAATATGTGACAAATTCTTACCATAGTGCAAATATACGACAAATCATTCTTTTATGAAAGCGGGAGGTGCGTTATTGACGGATATCAAACCATAATTGAACCTTAGCAAACCTCCATGTGGAATTTGAGAGATAGCAAACCAAATCTGGCATTTCACTTGACCTCGCGGTCACAATTATCATTTAACTTTGCGGCAAACAATCATAAAACTAATTCCATGCAAAACATGATGCAGAACTATCCCTACACTCCCCGGCGGAAGAGCAGACGCCTCAGCAGTCTCGTCGTCTGCCTGATGTTGTTTCAGTTTGCACTTTATTCGCAGAATGAGGTGCTGATCCATGGGACCGTCACCTCGGCTGCCGATGGCGAAGCATTGATCGGAGCCACAGTCAGACTCAAGAATTCACAGAAAGGTGTGTCGACAGATGTCGACGGGCATTTCTCATTGTCAGTACCAGAGGGGGCCGCTGTCGTGGTATCCTATGTGGGATACATCAGTCAGTCGTTCAAGGCCAGCAGAAGCCGAACGGTCTTCGAGATAGCCCTTGATGAAGACAGCCGCATGCTCAATGAGGTGATGGTGGTCGGCTATGGCACTATGAAGAGAAGCGACATCACGGGCTCCGTGGTATCCGTGGCGGGCGACGAGTTGCGCAAAAATATCGCCACGTCAGTTGATCAAGCGTTGCAGGGCAAGGCTGCCGGAGTCAATGTGACTAACAATTCAGGAGCTCCCGGAGGGGGCATCTCAGTAAGTATCCGAGGTCTGAACTCGCTCAACGGCAACGAGCCGCTCTATGTGATCGACGGCATTGCCATATCCGGACAGACTAATGGAAATTCAAGCGCGCTGTCAGCCCTAAGTCCTTCCGACATCGAAAGTATGGAGGTGCTTAAGGATGCTTCCGCCACCGCCATCTACGGCTCGCGGGCGAGCAATGGCGTTGTGCTGATAACCACCAAGCAAGGCAAGGCAGGCAAAACCAAAGTGAGTTATGACGGATATGTCGGTTGGCAGCAGCTCCCGAATAAACTTGATGTGCTGAATCTCAGGGAATATGCCGAATATATGAATCATCGCAGCGATGTCTTGGGATGGGGCTGGCGTGAAGAGTTTGCCGATCCCTCGATTCTCGGCGAAGGCACTGACTGGCAAGGCGAGATATTCCGCACAGCAATGATGACTTCGCATCAGATCAATGTTTCGGGAGGCAGCGAGAAAACCCTCTATTCAATATCGGGCGGCTATATGTCGCAGGATGGCATAGCCATCGGATCGGATTTCGAGCGATTCAATCTGCGCACAAACATCGACACCAACATAGCCAAATGGCTTATAGCAGGCACAAACCTATCGGTGTCAAGAACAAAGAAGAACAATACGATTGACAATGCAAGTGTCATAACCACAGCATTGAGCCAGTTGCCCGAAGTTCCCGCGAGAAACCCTGACGGTTCGTGGGGTATGGCCGACCTGAATGATTATGGCATATACTTCTCCAATCCAGTGGCAGAGGCTCTCATGCGTGAGAACTACGACAAAGGGCTTGACCTTAACTTTAACCTGTATGCCAACATCATATTGCCTTACGGTTTTGACATACGCGTGGAGTACGGCGGCAACTTCAACTATAACAACTGGTATTATTATCAGCCTGTCTATGAATATCCTACATATACTCAGGCAGCCCAAAGCCAACGGAGCGCCAACAACAGCACGTATTCCTCATTCAAAACATATCTGACATGGACGCGCGATTTCGGGAAGAATCATATTCAGGCCATGGCCGGACATGAGGCCCAGCAGGGTACATGGGAGACGCTGTGGGGGCAGCGCGACAATTACTTCATAAACTCCGTGCCGGAGCTTGATCCGGGCGACGCCCTTACAGCAAAAAACGGAAGCAACAAGAGTGACTGGGCTATCGAATCATACTATGGCCGTATAAACTATTCATGGGATGAGCGTTATCTGCTCACTGCCACTTTGCGCGCGGACGGCTCATCTGCTTTCGGCCCCAACAACCGTTGGGGTTGGTTCCCCTCCGTGGCACTGGCATGGCGAATCAATAACGAGAGTTTCCTGCGTGATGTCGATGTGGTCAATTCTTTGAAACTGCGACTCGGCTGGGGCTTGGTCGGAAACCAGAACGCCGGAAATTTCGCATATGGCGCATCGATGACATCTGACGAGACAATATGGGGCTCGGGCTTCCATGTGGGCAATTATCCCAATGCCAACCTCAAATGGGAAAAGACCAACTCCTACAATGCCGGTATTGACCTCGCGCTTTTCAACAACCGTCTCGAATTCATAGTGGATGCTTATTATAAAGAGACCGACAATCTGCTCATGAAAGCGGCGTTGCCCTATTATGGCAAAGGGGGCGACAACATCATCTCGGCACCCTGGATCAATACGGGGGCGCTCTTGAACAAGGGGTTTGAATTCACCCTCAACACCATTAACATCAGCAACCGCACCTTCCAATGGTCGTCGAGCCTTATATTCTCGCTCAACCGGAACAAAGTCACAAAACTCAACACCGAATCTTCAGGAATCCAGGGAGACATCGGCGGTGCCACCTACACATATACCCAGGTGGGCGAGCCGCTGGCGCAGTTCTATGGCTACAAAGTCAAGGGGATGATCGCCAATCCCGAGGATTTCTACCAGAAAGACCGTGACGGAAATTATCTGCTTGACGCCACCGGCAACCGAAAGACAGTGGCGCTTCCCTCCGGACAGAGCATCAGCGAGAGCAGCGTGTGGTATGGCGATTTCCTTTTCGAGGATATGAACAACGATGGCGTCATCGATGAGAAGGACCGCACCTATATAGGAAATCCTGAACCGAAATTCACACTCGGATTCACCAACAATTTCACATGGCGCGATTTTGACGCGAGCATATTCCTCCATGCCTCGGTCGGAAACAAGGTGTTCAACTACTGTCTCTTATACACATCTCCGAGCCCACGAGACACTGAGCGATCTCGT
>USNC01000060.1 GCA_900555915.1 uncultured Porphyromonadaceae bacterium
ATCTACACGCGTAAGATCGTCGGCAGCGTCAGATGTGTATAAGAGACAGGGACAACATCTGATGTGAACCTCATAGGCCTTTCCGACGGCGACCCCATCAAAGACGCATACATAAAAGCAGATGAACTCGAAGTAGGCGGCGACGTGCTCCACCCCTGGCATTCGGTAGATAATGGAGGTGATGATGAATCAGGTTATAACTACATAGATATCGAACTCGAAAAACCGCTCGAACTCGCACCGGGCGATTCCCTCGTGTTCTACACCAAACGCCACACACTCAACGGCAAGGAGCATCCGCTTGCCTTTGAGGTTATGGCGAGTGCCGACGGAAAAGACTTCATTCACTACGCCCGTATCTACTTCATGTATCGCGGTGGCCTGAGTGCGGGCGACCCAACACCGGGCGACAGCGAATCCGCAACGAACGGCACCAAGGAATACAGCGCACGCGTAGGTTTTGAAAAAGCGGTCGAAGCCCTTAAGGACAAGGGCGGAGTAAAGTATATCCGGCTTTACGTCATGACCAACAACACCAAGACCCGTGTGCCCAATACAAGTCACCGCACGGCCCGACTCGCCTCGCTCAACGTGATGCAGGTTCCCGCCGGCGAGAACTACTCCGATATTCTCATCGGCCGTTTCCGCCTCGTGACCGACTATAGTTATAAATACGCCAAACATGAATTTGTCCCGACCCTCGGTATCTTCGAACCCCGCAACCGCTATCAGAACATCAACGGCAAGGAATATAATTCCCAGTTGAAAGACTATGCGGTGTTTCCCGATGAAGCGGATTCCCCTTGGAGCCGTGTGAATGACGCCGACGGTGAAGGCTACAAGTGGAACCGTGATCTTGAGTATCTGAAATATACGAAAGTCGAGATGCCGACCTACATCAAGCAGACCCACGCTCAGGATCCCACCATAGCCACCACGAGCAACGTGCCCGGCACCGAAACCGAAAACTGGCGCCAGCCGACCAACACAACGGAGCATATCGTCTACGCCATGCCCGGCGACATCGTCCCGCTGTACCCGTTCTATGGTATGGCAGAACTGGATAAGACCAAATATAATATCAAATTCACCCACTGGTACAACTACCGCACCGGCGGCAACAGTCCCTATCTCGATTTCCTCAGCAATCCGGATATCGTATGCAAATCCGACAAATACGGCTTCTATGTAGGTCCCGAAATCAGCTACTTCACCAAGTATGACCCTGATGACGTCACCACTCCAAGCACATCAAACGTCACGATGATCGGTACGGTGGATGAGTATATTGCGTTTGTTGACAATGTCTATAAAGAAACAAAGGTATGGAATGTAAAATTGACTGCGGATCTTGATTTCAGCGGAAAAACCGACATAAAGCCTATCGGTGATATAAATAATAAGTTCAACGGCGTTTTCGACGGACAGGGACACACTGTCAGCAACTTGAAAATAATCGACAGCAGTTCAGAATATGTCGGTATGTTCGGAGCTTTGGATGGTACAGCCGAAGTAAAAAACCTTGTTGTGGATGAAACATGCGAAATAAAGGGAAACAAAGACAATGGAAATTGTAATGTTGGTCTTATCGCCTTCGCTCAGTCGGCTACAGTATCGAATATTATTTGCAGGGCGACATTGACTACAGACAATACCAATAAAGACGTATCGCATAATATAGGAGGCATTATTGCCAAAGCTGAGAATGTAACAATTAAGAACTGTGCTTTCACCGGAACAATATATGGAAATAAGGAGTGGAGAGAATGGAATGCGATGGGAGGTATTATTGCCATGGTCGAAAATGCTACCGGTCCGACAACCATCAGCAATTGCTTTGTGAATGCTGAGATTTCACGCAGTTATAGTGCATGGTCTCAAGATGATAATGCGATGGTTGATATGACAGTTAAGCCAGATCCCTACATCTATGGCTATGCTAAGAATAATGCAGCTCCAACCGTCAATATATCGAATGTCTTTTCCAATGAATTGGGCGATTCGGAAGACGATGGTGTGCTGAAAATATATAAGGGGGAGGAAGGTGATCCGGAATATTATGTGCTTAAGAGCGAACTTTCCGAACCGTCCGAATCATGGCCTGACAAGATTGACATAAATTCAGCAGCATTCGCAGAAGTTCTTGGTGCTGACGAATGGCGGTATGTCGCTGATAAAGGACTTGATCCGTTTGTCAAGACAATCAAACAGCAGACTCCGGATCCGGTGGATCCGAATCCATCGGTAAAAAAAGATCCTGATGAGGTTAAAGATCTCGAGAATCTGTTGAAAAAAATATACGACGGCAATGTGGTGCCTGAAGGTGCCAACCTGCAGAGCCATCAGTATCAGCGTCCTGCTGTCTATGCCGGTATATCACCGCTTGATGACAGCGGCAATATAAAGTATACTGCATATGAACCTGATCATCACAGGGCCGGTGCGGCCGCTACATTCTTCTGTCCGAGAAGCACCGGGGTAGAAGGAGTGGAACTTGATCTCCCCAAGGACCCGGATACTCCCGATGCCGCTGACGATGATTTTCTCATTGCCGCAGATTTGAGTACATTCTTCACCAACCATAGGGATGTGAATGTGACGGAGTCGGAGATATACGAACCGGTAGTGCTTTTCCGCCATATATTCCGCATCAGGGATGGCAAGAAATTTGCCGAGGAGTTTTCCGGTGATCCCGATGCCAATAAGGCTTATGTAGACAAACACCGCAAGGTCATGTCGGCTTCATCCACAGGAGGTGCGGAAGAATCATTTGGAGCGGAATATGCTTTTCAGATTCGTCTTGATGAACCTGCTCCTATAAAAGAGGAGGGGAAGTTTGCGGCTCCATCAAATCTATACTACAAGATTACCGATACTGACTACCGTCGGGTCAGGGCGTTTGAGGCGAAAATATTTGAACTCGACGCAAATGGCAATGAAGTGGAGACAAGCGTGATAAACGCCTCCTTTGCCCAGTCGAATTCTAACTCAGGCAGCAAGGATGCCCTTATGTTCTACGGCGAGGGTTCACGTATGATTGAAAACACCATCTACCGCACGGCAGGTGGCGAGGGCCTTTACAGCCGTATGGTGCGGCTTAAATGGAGTTCTCCTGAAAAAGTGAAAGGCAAGAAGTTCCGTCTCCGCCTTTATGCAAAGGATATCAACGACGACAAAATCGTGATATGCGGCAGTGAAAACAACGATTATCTTGTGGTGCAGGAATACGACATCACATTTATCGATGCGAAGTTCAAAAAGCTTGATGATGCGCTTGCTGTTGAAAAGGACGAGGACGGTGTCGTGACTTTCAAGGATGATGTGGAGGCCAAGTATGGAAAACCGGTGGCTCAGATCAACTTCGACCAGTACGCCAATCTTATGGCAAAGGACGGCGAATCGCTCAAGGGCGTGGCCGACCCTACATTGTATTTCAATTCTAAGGATGATACTCACAGTAGCAACGGACAGGTTTATTTCAAATGGCCCGCCAGCTGGCGTAAATCCACTTATGGTTTCGGATATACCAATACGATGCACGATGGCGGTGCAAACTCATCGAGGGGTAACCTTGAGTATAACTATGATATATATGTGCTCGCGTCACACTCTTCCCAGACTCCGTGGCATAATTCTGCCCCGGATCTATATGATGTGTCGTATTATCGCGAGAGCAAAAAAGAAAATCCCGATCCCCGCAAAGGATTCTTCTTCTGGATGAACTCCGCTTCCGACCCCTGCGTGGCTGCCAATCTGGAAATCGGACAGCTGTGTGTCGGTTCTTCAATCCACGTGTCGGTTTACATGGCTGAGTTCTCAGGCGGTGGTGAAAACGGCAACATCTCCTTCAACTTCATGGCCGTCGACGATTCAGGCAACAAGACCCTCATACATACCTACAACACCGGCTATCTTCCCGGTGAAGGCCAGTGGTATAACATCCAGTATGACTTCATGCCCGACTATGACCGCATCGATATGATTGATAATATCGACCACTTCGTGATGCAGCTGGAAAACAACTGTAAGAATTCAGAGCAGGCCGACTACGCCATCGACGATATCCAGATCTTCGTGGTCGCTCCCGAGGTGGAGGCGAAGATGATGAATGTGGTCTGCGACGACAACGAGGTGTCGACCGACCTTAAGATTTCGCTCACCTACGAGGAATTCCTCGCCGCCAACGGTCTCAAACCTGCCGATGACGAGAATTCCGCTCAGACGATGAGCGTGTATTACTCATTCTTCAACAAGGATATTTTCGATAAGTTCCACACCAACAAGCAGGAGGCATACGAGGCCTCGGTGCTGAAATATGATTATGGAGAGATAAATAAGACATACGGTAAATTGCAGTTCTCCACTTATTTTCAGGAAAATCTGCCTAAAAACCCTGTGCTCTCCGACCCCGACGAAAGCAAAGGTGAGAATCTGGTCGAAACAGAGAAGGCATATTATGAAATTCGCGACGGCAGGAAATATGTGGTGATATTTCTCTCTCCGGAAGGCGAATTGGAAAATACTTTCGTGCCGGGCCAGGAATACTACATCGGTCTGAAAGTGACCGAATTGGATAAAGACCCGATAGAAGGGGATCTGACACGCTTCGACCTGCTCAACGGCTGCTCCAGCAAGGGCTCGTTTAAGATAGAGGCCGCCAACAACGTGAAGATAGATCCGGAGGAAAGCGGTGCGTACAAACCGTCGGACGGCGCGTATTGCGTCGGTTCCTCCCCGATAGTGCATATCGACATCAATGCCATCACCGGCAACGACAAACTTGACCTCAACAAGGATGGCGCCAATGCTTCGATCGACTGGTATGCCGGATCAATAGAGGAGTTCAACAAAGAGAAGATGCCCGACGGCACGGAACTCAGCGAGGTGCTTGCGAAATTCCGCGAGGCACATCCCAGCCTCTCCAAACCTGCGGATGTGGACCCCGATGACGTTTTCACAGAGGCCATGAAGAACTATCTCGTGACTTTGTCGAAGAAGCGCCATATCGACGGCAGACCGATGATGACTTTCGCTACGGTAGACTATAAATTCCATCCCGGCAAACTGATCGCCACCACCAAGGACTCGATCAATTATGTCACCGCTGTACCGTATCTGATCAATCAGGACTATGCAGGTCCGGGCTATACCTTCTGCGACGCTCCGATAGAGGTGAGGATCAAGGTCTCGGCCGACGGCCCCTCGATGTTTCATGGTCTCGACATCGATTATCCGGAGGAGATTATTGACGTGCCTATCAGAATAGGTATGGCTCAGATAAAGAAAGCCAAAGACAACAGCAACATGCTCCGCGTGCCGGTGCTGAAAGTCAACACACCTTCATTGTATGCCACCAAGCTCAAACTGCGGGAAATTCAGAATCAGGACGGGGCTGATGTGCTGCTTCTTGAAAGCAACGACCCCGTCTATTCCGGCAGGGTATTGGATGAGACAGCCGGGGACGACGATCTCGACCTCTTCCTGAAAGTTGGCCACGTGGTGCGTCTCGATGCGGAGAACACCGACGGTGAGGCAAAACTCTCCGACAATGCCTTCTATGTGAAGTTTGACGAACGCTCCAATATCCTTTACGATGAGAATGGCGACAAGATCGGAGAGAAAAATTTTGAGTTTCACGAAGGGTATTACTACACCATGAAGTTCGATTTCGAACAGACCGACGATAAAGGCACCCTTGAAGTGGAATCCTGCCCCGGCCAGCACATCTTCACCATCAAAGTAGTCCCGGAATATCTCCTCTGGGTAGGCAAAAACAATCCTGACGCTCAGGATCCCTACGACGGCAACCTCAACTGGAACAACGATGCCAACTGGCAACGAATGAGCACCGAAACCATCATTCCCGGAAACGAATACGACCTTCCGGATGACTATATCACAGCCCCATTCGCCTACGCCCCTCTCGACTTCACCAAAGTCGTGATCGGCGCCGGCCGGGACTTCCCCCGTCTCTACGACATTCAGGACATCGATGTCAACGGCACCGACAACCCCGCCCACAAATGGTCAAAACTCCCCGATGACCCCAACGACCTTAAAGACCCTAAAGACCTTAACGACCTTAACGCCCCTAAAGATCCAACCATCGGCAAACCCACCCCGCTGATCCACTACGACATGGTGGCCTACGACAAGGACATTAAATACACCGGCGTAGCCGTAGCCTGCCGCCCCTGGTATGCCAACACGGCGCAGCAGATCAACTTCCGCCCGAACTCCGAGATCTTCGGTCAGCAGTATCTGCGCTATGACAAGGCTTGGGTCGAGATGGAGATGAAACCCGACGGCTGGTACACCGCTGCCTCCCCGCTCCAGGGCGTGGTGGCCGGCGACATGTATCTCCCTACCGTCGGCGCACGACAGGAGAATCAGTTCTTCACAGACATAACCTTTGACAACGAGCTCAAAAAGAACGACCGTTTCCGCCCCGCCGTCTACCAGCGGTCGTGGAATCTGGGCAGCGACAAGATCTATGAGTGGGACGGCACGGTGAGAGACGGTTTCGTTAAGCTTGACTGGAGTAATGTCTACAACGATGTGAAGGTGGCTTACAGTGCAGCCGAAGGTTTCTCGATTCGCACCGATGTGTCGGAGGCCACGAAGAAAGATGGCAAGGACATCGACAAAGTGCTCTTCCGCTTCCCGAAGGCTGACACCGAATATACATATTACGACTACGACAAACATAACAACAAATTCTCGCAAGAAGTAAACCGCACCAATCCCGGTCGCCTCAACCCGACCAAAGGCTCCGTGACCATAGCCGCCAACGAGTCAAGTCTCTTCTTCCTCGTCGGCAATCCGTTTATGGCTCACCTCGACATCCGCAGTTTCCTGGAGGCTAACAAAGACAAGGTGGAGCAGATGTATTGGATTCTCAACAGCGATAATCAGAAGTCGGTGGTGCTGAACGACGGCATAGCCGTGACAAACACCGGCGAGGTCAATGCCTCGACATTGCTGCCGCCGCTGGCTGGATTCATGGTGAAGGCTCTGGAGAAGACCGACAATCTCACTCTTCAATACGATGAGAGTATGATGCAGGTGGTGGATGCTGACGCTTCCGCTCCCGGTTGGCTGAAGGCTCCCGCCACCCGTGGCACGGCTCCGGAGGGGATGATGCTCATCACCGCCACCACCGGAGAGGGACGCTCCACAGCGGCCTTGCTCTCCGACGGCTCCTCACTGCTCACTGCGGATGCCGACCTTGTGATAGACCCCGAACTCAATGTGCCCGCCACTGTCTACACCGTGGCTCACGATCGCGCCATGGCCATCAACTCCGCAGCCGACATGCACTGCACTGAGTTAGGTGTGGTGGCCGACGGCGACGGCGAGGTGACCATCCGTTTCGAGGGCCCGCTCTGCGACGCCGGCTATTACCTCAACGACCGTGAGCGCAACACCGGCACTCCGATCACGGAGGGGATGGAATACAGGGTCAACGGCGAGTCGCTGGGAGTGCTCTACATTTCCGACGAGTGTCTGGGCGCCGCACGCACCGGCATCTCGCTGACCGTAGTGGCAGGCGAGTTGATAGTGAGCGCTGCCGAAGGCAGGCTGCTCGACGTGAACTTCTGCAGCCCCGACGGCAAGGTGCTGAAGACCGCCCGCGGCAGCGACGCGCCGGTGCGCTTCCGCCCCGGCAAGGGAGTGGTCATCGTGGATGCTTCTGACGGCACTGACTCCCTCTCCCGCACCATCATCATCTGACAAGCCTCGACCTTAAGGTCCTTAAGGTCCTTAAAGTCTTTAAAGTCCTTAAGGTCCTTCCAAGCAAAAATCCAAATTCCGGAATCATGAAACTGTCTCTTATACACATCTCCGAGCCCACGAGACACTGAGCGATCTCGT
>USNC01000061.1 GCA_900555915.1 uncultured Porphyromonadaceae bacterium
CTGCTGGAGATGTCGGCGGGTAAGGATCTGGCGGTGAGTGTGACAGCTTTGAATGCCGGGAAATGGGTCAGATACAGAGATTTCCATATAGCCGTGTCGCCCGACAGCATCGACCCTTACCTTACCTACAGGCTCATTGAGCCTGACTATGAGGTGTTCTCACGCCTCCAGATAATGGAGCGGGACTTGGAGACTTTCGGCGAGCGCGTGATTTGCGACCACAACATGGTGGGCAACCGCTGCATGAACTGTCATACCCATGCCACGGGTCATGACGATCTCTCATTCTTCTATGTGCGCGGCAAAGGGGGCGGAATGATGCTCAACGACAGGGGGAAACTCAGAAAACTCGATATAAAGACACCCGATATGGTGTCGGGTCCCGTATATGCGCAGTTTGATCCCACGGGACGCTACATCGTATTCTCGTCAAATGCCATTATTCCGGCTTTTCATTCTCGGCCTGACAAGCGGCTGGAGGTGTTCGACACCAAATCAGACGTCTATGTCTACGATTTGAAGAGCGACAGGATTCAGCGTTCGCCTCTGCTCGCCGACTCGACAAAACTCGAGACCTTCCCGGCATTTTCCGCCGATGGCCGGAGCATCTATTTCTGTGTGGCCGACGGGCGGTTCAAGCCGTCGCGTCTCGACAGCGTCCAGTACAGCCTATGCCGTATAGGATTCGATCCGGAAAGCGGAGAGTTCGGGAGCGCCGCGGATACCATAGTCATGGCGCGTAGCGGAGAGAAAAACAGCGTCAGCCATCCGCGTGTCTCGCCCGACGGGCGACGGCTGCTCTATACGGTTGCGGATTTCGGCACTTTCCCCATCTGGCACCGCGAGGCCGATCTGCGGATGCTCGACCTCGATAGCGGGGTTGTGGATAATCTTGAGGGCGTGAACAGCCCCATGAGCGACACCTACCACTGCTGGTCTTCGTCGGGTCGCTGGTTTGTTTTCGCCAGCAAGCGCGACGACGGACTCTATGGAAAGCCATATTTCGTGCATGTCTCCGAAGACGGCACTACCTCAAAACCGTTTGTGCTGCCGCAGGAGTCACCGTCAGACTATGACTACACACTGAAATCATACAACGTGCCCGATCTGGGCACGGCGCCGGCGACGTTCAGCGCCGGAACTCTGAAAGAACTAACGCGCTATTAGGCGTTAGGCGTTAGGCATTAGGTTTAGGGTTTAAGTATAATGTCACTAAATTAGGGATTCTCTGCCTGGCTGGCGGAAAACTCAGTTGATTTTCGGCATTGTAGCCAGCGGATTGATTACTTTGGATTGGGATCTTTTAGATAGGCAGTGGCGCGGATCCGTATTTCAGACGCTTCGCGTCTTTTCCGGGGCGGCGCGGATGGGCGCGGATTTTTTCTTTTTATTCTCGTGCTCTGATGCTTCGGTATTTGCGCTGATGATTTTGCCTGCGGCAAAATTTGGCTGATAGACCGCGGATTCTCAGGAGGATGGAGTAAGTATGGACACTATTTATTATTGCATGCCATCGTACAATTCCGCGTTTAATCGGCTGGATTTTGCCGCAGGCAAAATCATCAGCGCCACCCCAAGCCGCAAACAATTATGCATTAAAGAAAAAATCCGCGCCCATCAGCGCCGTCCCCGGCACAGCCGAAGGCTGTAGCTGGATCCGCGCGATGCTCCATCCTTTCAGATCCACCATACGTGTGGCAGCGGGACGCCGTCCAGCCATACTGCTATCGAGACTTTCTATCGGTTAATTTAGCGACATTACTCTTAACTCTTAACCCTTAACACTCAATAAAAAAAGCCGCGCTTAGCGCGGCTTTTTTATTAGTACATCGGTGTGAAACCGTCCGATTTCTCAAACCGGTCCGTGACATCGCCTACAAGGTCCGAACTATTCTCCGTATTCAACTTGAGGATATGTCCGTCGCCGCTGAGATCGCACTTCTTGAGATCCACATAGTAATACCCCGGATTTGTCACTATGTCGAAATAATACAGATGGTCGCGCAGGTTGGAATAACTTCTCCACTGCGTGCTGCTCAGATTGGGTTCTCCAACGATATTATACGTATAAGGCACACTTGAGTTGACAAGAATGGAGCGGGTGATTGCCGCCCCGAGATCAGCCTCCACCACAGGATTGACGTGATGGGCGAAATAGTTTGCCCTCACACAGCGGTCGGCGCTGCTTACGGTGCCGGGCATCATGTGCTGTCCGCCGATCTTGTCCCAATAGTTGATGATGGCAGTCATGGCCGGCCACTGCGGGTCGTTGGTCATGGCGCGGATGTCGCCTGGATCGTAGATCTTAAGTTCGCCGTTGTCAAACTCGAATATGATGCTCTTTCCCGATGCGTCGGTCACTCCCCAATGGAGCGTAGACACGGTGCCCCCGTCAAACGTGGCTCCCTCTATTTTAAACGCGGTGTTGGTCAGCAGGTCGCTGACCTCATCGGTGGTGGCGCACGTGTCGAGAAGCCATCCCACAATCATTGCGAGCGAGATCGGCGGATTCTCCTCACGCGAGGGAGAGGCATATACGGTCCCCTTGCAGAAAAGACCGTTGATGGAGAGTCCCTTCTCATTCATGCCTTCGGTGATGCCGCCGTCATAGCCCACGGCATACACGGCGCCGTATTTGGATACCCAGTTGATACCTTTCGATGACGAGGAACCCTGTTTCGCTATGCCGGCCGGATAGACGTAGAGATTCGTGGGAATCGGCGTCTTCCAGTCCAGTGAGCGTCCGACCACCAGAAGACTGTCGGCTCCATGATATATCACGCGTGTGCAGGCGTCGGCGTTTTCGGGAATCATAGCGGCCCCGAGCGCCATGGCGCCTATGCCCATTAACTTGTAGAGTGTTTTCATAGTTGTAATGATTAGTGTTTCAATATGATTGTGTCGATATTAAAACGCATGGCGCGGCGCAAAGGTTGTCAATCCTACGCAGCATGCGGATTTTTTTTAGGCCGCAAGATCCGTAGTTTGGATTTTTTTTATTAACTTTGTGAAATCGTATTAAAATGATACACTTCTTATATGGAAATTTATAGAATTCTGATCGTGGATGACGACGAGCCCGATTTGTGTGAAGGCCTTAAACTGAACCTTGAGATCGAAGGGTATGAAGCGGAGACGGCATATTCTGCCGAGGAAGCCCTTGAGATGGATCTTACGTCATACGATCTGCTTCTTCTTGATGTGATGATGGGCAAGATGTCGGGTTTTGACATGGCGAAAGTGCTCAAGCGCAATCCCCGCACTGCCTCTATCCCTATCATATTCTGCACTGCCAAAAGCGAGGACGACGATATGATCGCCGGTCTCAATCTCGGTGCCGACGACTACGTCACCAAGCCCTACAACGTGCGCAATATCCTCGCCAGAATCAAATCTGTGCTGCGGCGCAACAAGCAGAGCGGCGCTTACCAGTCGGTGCAGAGAGAGGAAGAGAAAAAGCCGTCGAGAGTCCTGCGTGAGGAAGGTCTCGTGGTGGATCTCGACCAGGTGGTATGCTCCATCGACGGTGTGCCGGTGAGAATGCCGAGAAAGGAATTCGAGCTTCTCGCTCTCTTCATGAGCAACCCCGGCAAGATATTCTCACGCGAGGACATACTGGTGAAGGTATGGTCTGACGAGGTGATTGTCGTCAACCGCGTGGTCGATGTCAATGTGACGCGCCTGCGTGCCAAGATCGGCAAGTACGGCAAACTCATAGTCACACGCTCTGGCTACGGCTACGGTTTCAAAGTTTGATCTTCTAGTTTCTATTATTTTTCCATATGCGCCGGTTATCATTAAGCTACGTCGCCAAGATGTTTATTGTGATGGGGGCTATTCTCACGTTCAGCCTGGGCGCGGTCTTCTATTTCCAGTATTCCCGCGAGCAGCAGTTTCGCAAGGAGTTGCTCAATGCCCAGCTTACGCTGCTCAACCATCAGCTGCTCGACCATTATGATGGCGGCGTCATGAACGTGCAGGTGTGGGAGAGGAGTCTCAACCTCCCCTTCCAGCGGTTGCGGTTCTCCATTTTCGATTCCGAAGGCAATATTCTTTACGACAATCAGGGTCTCGAGTTCCACAAGGGGCTCGACGTGCTCGCATATCCTTCGGTGAAGATGGCGGCCCAGTCTGACGACAATCTCGGTTTCAACATCAACTACGTGGATGTGGAAGGCGGTGGCGACTATTACTATTACGCCGTCCTGAAGGAAGGAGACCTGTTCGCTCGCACCGGCGCGCTCGGCTATGAACTTGAGATTTCGGAAATGCTCAATATCGACAAGTCGCTGATATGGCATGCGCTGCTCATCTACCTTGTGGCCATCACCATCACGTTCCTGTCGATCAACAGTGTGGGCAAGACCATAAAGCGGCTGTCGCGTTTCGCGCAGAGAGCCGAGAACGGCGAGGAAATCTATGATGTCGAGGCTTTCCCAAACAATGAACTCGGCAAGATAGCGCGCAACATTATAATTCTCTACGTGCGCCTGCAGCGCACCATGAAAGAGCGCGACCGCCAGGCAGAGATCGCGATGCGCGAGGAGCAGGAGAAAGCCGAACTGAAAAAGAATCTCACCAACAATATAAACCACGAACTGAAGACACCGGTCTCAGCCATTTCGCTCGAACTCGACACTCTCGTCTCTCATAAGGACCGGCTTTCGGAGCAGCAGCGCGATATGCTTATCAACAGATGCAAGGCCAACTCCGACCGTCTGCTCAATATGGTCCAGGATATCCTGACGCTCAACCGCCTCGACGAGGGGGGCGACACGATTCAGAACGAATTGCTGTCGCTGCGCGACATCCTTGATGAAGTCACCGACAACATGACGCTGAAAGCGCAGAAAGCGGGTATGCAGATAGACATGAGGCTGCCGGAAGTGATGATGATGATGGGCAACGCCCCTCTGCTTGAGTCGATATTCTCCAATCTCATCAACAATTCGATTGCATACTCAGGAGCCTCGGTGATATCCATTTTCCTGCAGGCGGAAGACGATGAAAGCTACCGCATCATAGTCAGCGACAACGGAAGCGGCATTCCCGAGGAGCATCTCGAGCATCTTTTCGACCGCTTCTACCGCATCGAGAAAGGCAGAAGCCGCGCCAAAGGGGGCACAGGCATCGGTCTCGCCATCGTGAAGAGCGCCACCGACTATCACAAGGGAAGCATCTCGGTGAGAAATCTTCCCTCCGGAGGTCTCGAATTCACTATCATCATCGCGAAGCAACTTCCGAAAGACAATGATGATGCGGGAGAATGAATTTTGACGTATGTGGAAATTTGAATCTGAATATGGATATTTCTGTAGTAATTCCTTTATACAATGAAGCCGAGTCCCTGCCCGAACTGCACGCCTGGATAAAGCGCGTGATGGCTGAGAACGGTTTTTCGCATGAGATAATTTTTGTAAACGACGGGTCGTCGGACAATTCGCTCCAGGTGATCCGCGATCTCGCTGCCTCCGATCCTTGTGTGCGGTGCGTGAGTTTCTCGCGCAACTACGGCAAATCGCCTGCTCTCAACGAGGGTTTCCGCCGTGCGCAGGGCGACGTGGTCATAACCATGGACGCCGACCTTCAGGACAGCCCTGATGAAATTCCGGAACTTTTCCGCATGATCACAGCCGATGGCTATGATCTCGTGTCGGGATGGAAGAAGAAGCGCTACGATCCCCTCAGCAAGACAATACCCACCAAATTATTCAACGCTACGGCAAGGAAGGTGAGCGGAATAAAGAACCTGCACGATTTCAACTGCGGCCTCAAGGCTTACCGCAAGGAGGTGGTGAAGCATATCGAGGTGTATGGCGACATGCACCGCTACATCCCGTATCTGGCCAAGAATGCCGGATATAAGAAGATAGGGGAGAAGGTGGTGCACCATCAGGCCCGGAAATACGGAGTCACCAAATTTGGCCTCGACCGTTTCGTAAACGGTTATCTTGATCTCGCCACTCTCTGGTTTCAGTCGCGCTTCGGCATAAAGCCGATGCACCTTTTCGGTCTGCTCGGATCGCTGATGTTTATCATCGGATTCCTGGCCATACTGACGGTGCTGGTGCTCAAAGTGGTGAGCATGTGCAGCGAAGGGTTCCATTTCTATGTCACCAATTCCGTCTATTTCTATCTCTCGCTCGCCTGCATGGTGATGGGGCTGCAGTTCTTCCTCACCGGCTTCATAGGTGAACTAATCACCCGCAACTCGCCGGAGCGAAACAATTATCTCATCGGAGAGGAATGGTAAGGACGGCTGCTTTGCGCTTATTGCTGATTCTCGCCGGGGTCATAATGACTTCGCTGCATTGCTGGGCCCAGAGCGGAAAAGGAACCATTACGCCCGTAGACAGCGACGACGGTGCCCCGCAGAAACCGGTGCTGCATTATTATGACAAGCACGGCGAGAAACTCGACCGGCCGGTGCTGTATCTTGCCGAACTCGATACTGCCTCCGCCGTGCGTCCCTCTTCGCCGTATCCGCTGTTCAACGGTTTTTCCGTAGGTGTGAATTTCGGCGATGCCATTCTCTCGCTTATCGGTCAGTCGCACTATAGTTATGACGTCAGCGCTATGGTGTCGCTCCACAACTGGTTTTTTCCGGTAGTAGAGGCTGGCATAGGCTGGGGGAGGCATACGGAAACCAACGACCTGTATAAGGTGAAGGCAAAGCCCTCGTTCTATGGAAAAATAGGCTTGAACTATAACTTCCTGTATAAGTCCAAACCCGACTATATGGCCTATCTCGGCGTGAGGTTCGGATTCACAAGCCATTCATGGGACATGACCGATATCAAACCGCCAACTACGGATGATCAGCAGCCTCCTGCCGATGAAACTCCGCAGCAGGCTGATGGTGTGACACAGCTTCTCGACCAGTCCTGTGTGTCGATATATGGAGAGGTTCTCGCTGGGCTTAAAGTGAAGATAGCAGGTCCGTTCTCTCTCGGATGGAACGTGCGCTACCGTCTCGGCCTGCACAGCAGCAAGGGGGCTGACCCCTGGTTTGTGCCCGGCTACGGCACCGGACCGCTCGGTGTCAACATCTGTGCGTATCTCACCTTCGGCGAGAAGCCGCGCCGCGATGCGGTGGCGATTCCTGATGAGTTGCCCCAGCCCGCTCCGGAATCAGGGCAGGACTCGAAGCCGGATGTCGGCGATGTGCCCGCTTCCGACGGTCAGCAAACCCCGGCCGCCGAGCAGACCGAGACCCAGGAATCTGCTTCAATCTCAGCGGAAAGCGGCCAAACATAAACTAAACTTATAAACTTATAAACTCATAAACTTCAAGTTGAGCTTGCGAAACTTGAATAAAAAAACTGACAAAATATTTTGCCATTCCAAAAAAAATATCTAATTTTGTAACCGCTATCAGAAACAACCCTTTCTGGAAAGATGCCGGAGTGGTCGATCGGGACGGTCTCGAAAACCGTTGTACCCTTACGGGTACCCAGGGTTCGAATCCCTGTCTTTCCGCAACCTAATCCGACCAAAATCGGACTAAAGACGGTAAAACCGCAGACTATCAAATAGTTCTGCGGTTTTTCGTGTCTTTCCCCATCGACTCAGGACCGATGTCAGACCTAAAAAAGACCATCTCAGACATACTTTAGGCACAAATTCGTATCACTACCCACCGCAGCATGTTTCTGTGCCTGATTTGTGCGTGATACGACGAATGGAAGGGGCGCAGGGCTTCTTGCACTGAAATTTCCATGTGAAAGGTTTAGATAGTGGATTTTTATTAGGTACGATTAATAAAATTGCCTTATCTTTAGATTTTATTTGGTATACCAAATAAAATTCATTACTGTCTCTTATACACATCTCCGAGCCCACGAGACACTGAGCGATCTCGT
>USNC01000062.1 GCA_900555915.1 uncultured Porphyromonadaceae bacterium
GTCGGCAGCGTCAGATGTGTATAAGAGACAGCTGTAGGCAAGGTCGGTCCAGTAGCGGCGGTCGGGGTTTGAGTCTTTCTCGAGATAGCGCACATATTCGCAAGCGGCGAGCAGGAACGCGCCTGTGCCGAAATCTGCTGTAGAGTTCCGGTCAACCACCTGTCCGGGTATCGCTTTCTCCCCTATGGGCTGCACATAGCCAATGCGTCCGTCTTTCTGAAGCGCCTTTGAAGATAGATATTCCCAACCTTTCAAGGCCGCCTCAAGATACTTCGGGTCTGTGAGATAGCCGTTGTTGACACCCCATAGCAGTCCGTAGGTGAAGAATGCGGTCCCGCTTGTCTCGTATCCAGGGGCGTGCCCCTCGTCAAGCATCGACCGGCTCCAGTAGCCGCCGGGCTGCTGGCTTGCCACCACCGCGTCGGCGAGTTGCCGGTAGCGGTTCTCGAAAACTTCGCGGTGCCTGTAGTCTGCGGGAAGGTCTTTCAATACTTTGGCCAGGCCGGCGAGCACCCATCCGTCGCCGCGCGCCCAGAAATCTTTTTTCCCGTTGGCGCTCTCATGCTTCGGATAGACGTATTTCGCATCGCGGTAATAAAGGCCGGCCTCATTGTCAAACATTATGCTGTCGGCATACATGAAATAGTCATGCAGTTTGTCGAGATACTTCCCGTTGCCCGTTATCTTGTATAGTTTTGTCATCACCGGCATCACCATGTATAGCCCGTCGGCCCACCACCAGTAGTCGTCATCGGGGGTGGCGATCTGATATTCCATCACTTCCCGGGCCCGCTTTATTCTCTTGTCGTCGGGGAGGATGTTGTAAAGGTCGGCGTAAGTCTGGAAGCATATCTGCCAGTCGCCGAAAAGCACGTGATCCTGCGACTCTCCGTAGTTTCTGTATTTCCATTTGCTGCGGTCGGTGCCTTTCGCCCCCTTCCATTGGTTGTGCTCCGCCCAGTCTTCGGAATATTTCAGCCATCGCGGATTGCCTGTAAGGTTGTAAGCCTCCATATTGCCGGTGTGATAAGCCGCCACGTGCCAGAAAGAAGTGGCTTCGGCCTTATTGGTCGCTTGCCAATGGTCGTTGACGCGGTCGATAATGTCCCTGACCTTGCGCGACTCTTTGTTGACATCGGCCATCGATGCCACTGAGGAAAAGACCGCGATAAGCAGCGGAGCGAGTATGAGTTTGAGTGAGTTCATGAAATTGGGTCTTGTGGTTGTTCGTATGCAAAGTTAGTAATTTTTTGTGAGATATAAAGCCTGTCATAAAGGATTTTTTAGTATATTTGCAGTCCCAAACGGTTGTCTGCGTCCGGTTTGTGGCGGATGCGGACAGTTTGTATGCTGATTGCAATGTTCTAACAATGTGAAACATAAGGTTCCATTTGAGCCGAGCCTTAAAATCTTTGGTCTATATATGCACAAGATATATATATTGTTGTTGTTGTGTGTGCTTGCCTTCGTGCCGGAGGCTTCGGCATTGCCTGCCGATTACCGTACGGGTCGACTTTTCGATGATCATGCGGTAGTCTCGGGCAGTTATACCGGCTTCTGTCAGGACAACGACGGTTTCGTCTGGATTGGAACCAACAGAGGGTTGCTTAGATTTGACGGAAACGCCTACGATGTTTACCGTCACGAAGACAATGGTGAAAGTTCCTTGAGCGACAGCCGTGTGCTTGATGTCTTCTGCGACAGCAAAGGCCACATATGGGTTGCGACGGCAAACGGACTGAACCTTTACCGGCCCGACACCAACACGTTCACTGTGGTTGAGTTGCCTTACAAAAGTTTTTTCGGATATATAATAGCCATAAGCGAGCAGGTGGACGGCACTGTCACGTTCATTGCTTCCGGAGTGGGACTCTACGTGATTGACTTCGACGACGATGACAACCCTGTGGCCGTGAAATATAACGACATGTCGGTCGGATACGGATTCAACACCATCGTATGTTGCCCCAACGGACAGATGTATCTTGGCGTGCACGACGGCGTGGTCTACAATATGGCGCCCAACGGCAATCTGACACCGATCAGGGTGACACATGGCGAGTATATAGTGGCTCTGAGTCTGGAGAGCGATGGCAATGTCCTTGTCAGCACGCTCAACTCATTGTATAGGATAGAGGTGGCTACGGGAAATGTCGTCACCATCTGGACAGATGAAAAGATATCTATCAATAAACTCTCAAATTCGGCCGGAGGCATTGTCTATGTCGGCACGTCCGACAAGGGTCTCTGGCAGGTCAGCGAGGGTTCGGACAAGGCAGTCCCGG
This sequence comes from uncultured Porphyromonadaceae bacterium, assembly GCA_900555915.1. Classification (GTDB taxonomy): domain Bacteria; phylum Bacteroidota; class Bacteroidia; order Bacteroidales; family Muribaculaceae; genus Lepagella. The sequence continues at coordinate 2,286 of USNC01000062.1, forward strand.
CGGTCGAGATCTACAGCCCGTTTGTCGATCTGCGAAATTCCAACATCGGCGCCATATATTGCGCTCCTGACGGCAATCTTTGGATAGGATGCAACTATAAGGGAGTAGTGCTCGTGCCCGGCACGCATATGCCCTTCACTTATAAGAAGATCGCAGACCTTTTCCCGGATTTCAGCGGCGGTATAAACGCTATGGCACTCTGGCATGGGAATGTCATAGCCGCCATTGACAAGGGGCGCGTATGCATGCTTGCTCCCAACGGACGTATGGTGATGAGCAGGAGTCTTCCTATGGGCGGCCCCATAACTTCCATCCTTGTCACAGACGACGACAAGGCCCTGCTCGGTGTGGTGGGAGGAGGAGTGTGGCAGCTTGACCTCGTTACGGGCGGCTTGAGCAAAGTGCTTGACATCGAGGGTAAATATCCCTTGGTGGTCCTGGCCAAAGGTAACGGCCCGGACCTGTTTGTCGGGATACACGGCACCGGACTGATGCGCTACAATATGGATACCAGGCAGTCTGAATGGATCCCTTATAAGGAAAGCAGCGAGACAGGCTTCAGCAATCCCTTCCTGACCTGCCTTATGCGCACCGACGACGGCAAACTGTGGATCTGCACCTACAGCGGACTGGCATGTTATGATCTGAATGCCGACAAGATGCTTGAGGTGGATCAGATTCCTTTTCTCAACGGCACCACATTCACAGTGGCTCCATACAAAGACGGCACCGTCCTTGCCGGAACCAGCCAGGGGCTCATACATTACGATCTCAAGAATGGAGTCCTGAAAAAATACGACACATCAGATGGCCTTACCGACAACGATGTGAGGTCGGTCGAGGTCGACAAGCATGGCGGCATATGGATCGGTACTGTGCGTGGCCTTTCGTATATCTCGCCTGACAGGGAGAACATATCCGCCTATTATGGAGGCTACGGCCTTGTGGAGAGTGTGTTCAACCAGACATTATATTCAGTAGATGCCGACAGAATCTACCTCGGTAACGACCTCGGCATGACCTCTTTCAGTCCTGACTCGGTGCCGTCGCCCGGATTTGGCAAAGATGTCATGGTGTCGGCGTTCTATCTTAACGGTGAGCGCCTTGTGCCGGAGGCGATGACAGGCAGGCATCATGTGATAGAGGGCTGCCAGGTGCGTCCCGACGCTCTGTATCTGCCTTATAAGAGCAACGCTCTGACACTCAGGATGTCGACGATGGACTTCCGGGATGCGTCGAATATAAGCTATATGTGGCGGCTGAATTCCAAAGATGACTGGACCCGGAATCCGCCGGGCGAGAATCTCATATATCTTCCGCATCTCGATCCCGGGAGTTATGATTTCGAGGTTTGCGCAGTGGAGAACAACATCATGTCGAACCCGACGCACATACGGATATTCATTTCTTATCCATGGTATATGTCGTTCTGGACCAAGACAGCGTATGCCCTGATATTCATCTCCCTGATGGTGATGTGCTGGATCGTTTTCAGAAAGAAGCGCGATGAGAAGATATATGATGAGAAAATCAAGTTCTTCATGGATATATCGCACGATCTGCGTTCTCCTATCACTCTTATTCTCAATCCGCTTGAATCCTTGCTCAAGCAGCCGTTCGAACCCGAGATCAAGGGAAAACTCCAGACCATGCACCGCAATCTCTACCGAATGCTGAGCCTTGTCAACCAGTTGCTCGACATCCGAAAACTCGAGAAAGGAAAGATGCGCCTCTACTGCAAGATGACGGATATCAACACGTTTGTCGGCGAGATGGTGGATATGTTCCGTCAGCAGGCTGAGTTCAAGAAGCAGACCATCACCTTCCGGGGGCTGCCGCAGAGCCGCCTGGTCTGGCTCGACAGGAATAACTTCGACAAGATTCTTGTCAACCTTATCTCCAACGCCATAAAATACACTCAGGAGGGCGGTGAGATCGACGTGAGTATAGATCTTGTAGACGATGCCAGGCTCGGGCAATGCGTGAGCGTGGTCGTCTCCGACAACGGAGTGGGGCTTGACGCCAAGATGCAGGCCCGTATCTTCGAGCGTTTCTACCGGGTGGAGAACGACCACTCGCATTCTCCCGGCGGCTTCGGCATAGGCCTGGATCTTTGCCGGCGTCTGGTCACCCTGCATCATGGATTTATAAGCGGACGCAACAGGGAAGACGGAGTGAGGGGAAGTGTCTTCACCGTCACTATTCCGCTCGACGAAAGCCTGTATGGAGATGCGGAATTGAAGAGAGGCGAGGATATCCCGGCAGAGGTCGGGGCAAGGAGCATCATAGGAATGGGCAATTCCCCTGCAGGGGAATTGCCGACAAGGCCTGCGCCCTTGTCGGCAGGAAAATATATCCTTTTTGTCGACGACGATGAGGAGATGCGTTCCTACGTCTCGGAGCAGCTTGGCAAGGTCTACAAGGTGAGGACTGCCTCCAACGGTGCGGAAGCCCTTAAAATGGTGGGCGACAGGAAGCCTGACATCATTATCAGCGATGTGGTGATGCCGGAGGTGGATGGCCTGACTCTACTGAAACGTCTCAAGTCAAACGGCGACACAAACCATATCCCTGTGCTTCTGTTGAGTTCGAAGTCCACGGTCGCCGACCGCATGATCGGTTGGGACAAGGGGGCCGACGGGTATCTCGGCAAGCCGTTCAGCATCGAGGAACTCGAGGCTATGGCCGGAATGCTCATCGAAAACCGTATGCGCATGAAAGGGAAATATTCCGGAGCGCAGACCACGGAGGGAAAGATCGCCGCTCCGGAAGTAAAGGGCAACGATGAAGTGCTTATGGACCGTGTGCTCAAGGAAATAAACGCGCATTTGGATGATCCTCAGTTTAATGTGGAGAATCTCTCCGAATGTGTCGGGGTCAGCAGGGTGCATCTTCACCGTAAATTGAAGGAGATAATAGGAATGTCGCCGAGCGACTACATCCGTACCATTCGTCTGAAGCGTGCCTGCGAATTGCTGAAGCGTCATGACATAGAGGTCACGCAGGTGGCCTTTGAGATAGGAATATGCTCGCAGTCGCATTTCTCGACGCATTTCAAACGCTATACGGGATATTCCCCTTCCGAGTATCGGGCGAGGTACGTAGGCGGAGGGGAACCGGAGCAGGAACCGGACTGAGCGGTCCGGATAATAACTTTCTGAGGTCATCAGTGGCTTTATACATGGATGCCGGTGTCGGTTGGCGACGCCGGCATCCGGCGTCTTGTGCGGAGTCGTGAGACCCGGGCAAAAACGTCGAAAACAGGGGCCGCGGCACCCTTGAAACAGCCCGTTTTACGAATTATGAAGTTTGTGATACGAATTGTAAAGCGATGTTATCCCCGCGAAACGAATAAATTACGTCAGCGAACGTCGTTTTGGTGCTTATTGATTAACTTTGTAACCGTGAAACCGATGCGGAAACCGATGCTTTTTGGTGATCGTATCAAGCGCCTGACACCACAGGCGCGGCGAGTACAAGATGATTTTAGTTAAAGATTGATTATAGGTTTAGTTATTAGGTAATGGTTGTTGACTGGTGTGCGCGATGCATGCCAGTCCGCAACAACCCTATTTCCGCTGCGTTCTTCACGGGCGAGGCGGAATGGATGAGGATGGAGGAAGAAGATATTAGACGATAACAACTGCTTTTCATACCAAACCAAACTCTGTTTATGTAAATCTGATCTCTTGAAGGGAGATGGAGGGAAAGGCTGATTAGACTTAGGCCTTTCCCCCTTTTTTTCTCATACGGGGTGTGATGCGGAGGAGGGGCGGAGGCGGGTGGTCTCTCCTGAGGTAAATGTGGGATGTAACCAGTCGGTATTTTGAAGGCCGCTGATAATCTGACGGTTATGAATTCATGTTACGAATTGTGAACTATTAGATACAATTTTGAGATGGTTTGTTACGAATCCAAACGTATATGAGACCTGCGGGCGCGTGTATGACGGGCGGATTTGCTAAATTTGCAATAATTAACAAAAATTTAATAAATGACACACAAACGGACCCATATCGCAGTAGCAGTCGCCTGTCTTGCCGGACTGGCGGGATGCGGATCTCGGATGTCGCACATCGAGCCTCAGTCTTCGGTGGCGATGTTTGATTCGTTTGAATATTCCGGCGATGACGCTTTCTATAATGCGAATCCTCTGCCCGACGAGAGCAGTTACTACAATCCTGTTCTTGCAGGCTGGTATTCCGACCCGTCGATATGCACCAACGGCCAGGGCGATTACTTCCTGGTGACATCCACATTCACATATTTCCCCGGGGTGCCCATATTCCATAGCCGCGACCTCGTCAACTGGAATCAGGTCGGACATGTGCTGACCCGCCCCTCGCAGCTTGTGAATATGGAGAAGCAGCACGTGAGCGGAGGTATCTTCGCTCCGGATATCGCCTACAATCCGGCCAACAAGACCTACTATATGGTGACCACCAATGTCGGAGCCGGCAATTTCTTCGTGAAGACGCAGGATCCTTTCGGAGAGTGGAGCGATCCGGTCATGCTTCCCGAAGTGGCAGGTATAGACCCCGCTTTCTTCTTCGATGAAGACGGCAAGGCATATATAGTCAACAATGACGACGCTCCGGATGGAAAACCTGAATACGACGGACACCGCACGGTGAGAGTTGTGGAGTTCGATACGGAGAAGGACGAATGTGTGGGAGAGCGCAGGATAGTGGTCGACAAAGGTTGCCGTCCGGAAGAGAAACCGATATGGTGTGAGGGTCCGCACATATATAAGGTAGGCGACTATTACTATCTGATGACAGCCGAAGGAGGCACAAGCGTCAACCATAGCGAAGTCATATACAGAGGCGCCACTCCCTTCGGGCCGTATGAGGCGTGGAGCGGCAATCCTATCCTTACGCAGCGAAATCTCGATGCCGGGCGCGACAATCCGGTGACCTGCGCCGGCCATGCCGACATGGTGCAGACGCCGGAAGGCGACTGGTGGGGCGTGTTTCTCGCCTGCAGGCCTGTGGCGTCCGACAAGGAAAATCTCGGCCGTGAGACATTCATGCTTCCCGTGAGATGGACGGAAGATGGATGGCCCCGTTTCGTGGAAGACGGTCAGCAAGTGCCCCTCGTGGTCAGCAAGCCCGGCGTGAAGCGCGGCGACGCTGTCACATTCGGCAACTACAGCCGACTCGACGAATTTACCGACAGCATACTCGGCAACGAATGGATGACGCTGCGCGGTCCGGCTTCCGACTATTATTCTCTCGAATCCAATCCCGGCTTCCTCACCATCAGATGTGCCGATGTCAATTCATCGGAGAAAGCGGAACTTCCTTATGTGTGCCGCAGGCTGAACCATCATGACTTCTGTTGCCGCTCACGCGTCACCTTCCTTCCGGAACATGACGCCCAGGCCGCCGGAATCCTTCTTCTAAAGGACGAGACCCATCAGTATCTGCTTGCCCGCACCTGCAGCTGTCTCTTATACACATCTGACGCTGCCGACGATCTTACGCGTGTAGAT
>USNC01000063.1 GCA_900555915.1 uncultured Porphyromonadaceae bacterium
AATCTAACGCCTACAATCTAACGCCTACAATCTAACGCCTACAATCTAACGCCTACAATCTAACGCCTAAAGCCTAAAAAAAAATTTGCGGATATGAAAATTTTGTGTTAACTTTGTAGGTTATTGGGCGGAGGTGTCCGATAATAAAGGCTCGCTTGAATACGTTATTTTTGAAATATTTATATCAACATGAAAAAACTTCTACTTCTTGCTGTAGTGGCTCTGTCCGCTCTCTCGGCTATGGCTGAGTTGAACGGCAACGGGTTCTACAGGCTCCAGAGCGCCGTCACGAAGCGGTATGCCTATCTGCTCGACAACAAAGGGTCGATGGACGTGGCTACATCTTCGGCCGATGTAGGCGCCCTTGAATTATATCTCGGCCTTACGAAGGCCCTGTCCGATCCCGCCACTGTGTTCTATGTAGAGAACCATGCCGGTTCGCAATACAATGTAGGCGCCCAGGGCACCGACCTCTACAGTTTCCTCGGCGAGTTTGTGAAGGTGATCAAAGGAAAGCAGTACGACGGCCAGCAGTCATACTATGTGTATGCCTCCAAGTCAGGCATGACTAAATATATCGGCGACATCCGCAGCGACAACAGCGTAGACAAAGGCTATGCCTCCGCCGATGCCACCGGCGACAGCCGTCTCTGGTATATCCATCAGTTGTCGGCCGATTCCGACAATTATTTCGGAATAGCACCCACCGTGACAGCCGGCGGCAAATATTACTATCCTCTTTTCGCAGGTTTCCCGTTCGCTCCGCAGTCAGCCGGCGTGAAGGTGTATGCGGTAAGCCGCGTAGAGCCCTCCTACGGAGTGGCTGTGATAAGCGAGATCTCGGGCAATGTCCCCGCGGGAGTGCCCGTCATCATCGAATGCGCGAATCCGCTTGCTACCGACAACCGTCTCACCGTAGGTCCCTCAGGTGGCAACGCCACCATTTCCTCCAACAGTCTGCGTGGTGTCTACTTCAACAATGACTCGCAGGCCCATCACTACAACCGCACACCCTACGACAAGAACAGCATGCGCAGCCTCGCTACAGTAGACGGCAAACTGATGTTTGTTCGCGGCGACCATGATTTCTGCCCGCGCAACCAGTCTTACCTCTATCTTCCCGACGCGGCGGCTGCGGCGGTCGACAACTATCAGGTGATGAAGGAAGATGAGTTCGACGCCTACGTGGCAGGACTCAACAAGCATAACCCGGAAGGATACTACAGAATGCAGAACGTGGCCACAAAGCGCTACGCACATCTGCTCGACAACTCCGGCAGTGCCTCCGACCTCAACGCGATGCAGCTCTTCTCCGACATTGTGAAGGCTTCTTCCGATCCCGCTTCGGTGCTCTATATGTCGAAGCCCGCGGGCGCAGGTCTCTTCGACCGTGACCTCGCAGGTCAGGGCACGAGCACTTCCGCGCTCTTCGGCAGCGCGCTGACCATGACCCCGATGGCGGAGAAGGAAGGTGTGCAGGCATACACCGTGGCAGCCAACGGTGCCAACCTCGGCGACTCCGACCCCGGCAAACTCACCTCCGGCGCCACCGGCGACGCGTCTCTCTGGTGGATGAAGGCCGTCGACGCCGCGGGCGACAACCATTTCGGTGTCGCTCCCACAGTGACAGCCGACGGCAAATACTATCAGCCCTTCATGGCCGCTTTCCCCGTGGCCGCATATTCGCAGGATGTGAAGTTCCATATCGTGAGCAAGGTTGACGCCGAGCTCGGTGTCATGGTGCTCCGTCAGGTGGAAGGCGTGATTCCGGCAGGCACTCCCGTCATCGTGGAATGCGCCAATCCCCTCGCGGCTTCCAACAGACTCACCGTGGGCGCCACCGGCGACAATGCCGATGTCTCGGGCAACATGCTCCGCGGCGTCTACTACAACATAGCGGAGGCCGGACACATCAACCGAACTCCCTACGACAGGAAGACAATGCGCAGCCTGACCTCGGCCGACGGCAAACTTGCGTTCGCACCGGCCTCGGCGGAGTTCGTGCCCCGCAACGAGGCATACGTTGTCCTTACCGGCGAACTCCAGAAGAATGTGGAAAACTACTCGGTGATGACCCCCGATCAGTATGATGCCTACGTGGCAAGTCTCGACGGCGCTCTATCCGACGGCTACTACCGCATGCAGAACACCGCCACCGGCCGTATCCTCTACACCCTCGACAACAAGGGAAGCCTCAAGTCGGCCGAGAATTCCGATCTCGGGGCGTTCAGCCTCAGCAGCGACCTGCTGCAGTCCATATCCGATCCCGCCTCGGTGTTCTCCTTCACCGGCCTCCAGTCCTCCTCGTCGGTGGCACACTGGTCGGTAGGGTCGCAGACCGCCTCTTTCGCGAAGATCACCGGCGCCAACATGAAACTTCTCCCCGCAGGTGAGGCAGACTCCAGGCAGGCTTTCGACGCATACGTGCTTTCCGGCGACAACAAGATCTATTTCAGCGACGCCGACGGCGCTGCTGAAGGTGAGGGAGTGCTCAGCTCGAGCGTGGCCAATGCCAACCACAGCTGGTGGCTCAACGCAGTGGATGAGGAAAGCGACGACAACTGTTTCGGCGTGGCTCCGACAGTCACCGCCAAGGGCAAATACTTCCTGCCGTTCATGGCCGACTTCCCCTACACTCCCTATTCCGCCGACACCAAGGTCTATATCATAAGCAAGATTGATCCGGGCAAGAAGGTGATGGTTCGCAAAGAAGTGACAGGCACCGTCCCCGCCGGAACTCCGGTGATCATCGAATGCGCCAGCCCGCTTGCGCTCGACAACCGTCTGGTGCTCGGGCAGGGCGACTCCGAGGGAAGCGTGAAAGGCAACCAGCTCAAGGGCGTATGGTTTGACTGCAGTCTCAACGGCCACAACAACCGCACATCGTTCGACAAGGAAAGCATGCGCATGCTGACCGAGGAAGACGGCAAACTGATGTTTGCGAAAGCCGACCTCGACTATCTCCCACGCAACCGCGCCTATATCGTGCTCAGCGGTCTCCGTCAGCTCGGAGTCGAGAAGTATGAGGTGCTGACCGAAGAGGAATACACCAACACCGGAGTGGAAGGAGTGATCGCCGACGACAGCCCCGTGGATGTGTTCACCATCGACGGAGTGCTCATCAGGCAGTCAATGCCGAAGAATGAGGTGGGCGACCTTCCGCGCGGCATATACCTTCTCCGGAGCGGAGGCGTGACAGAAAAGCACGCAGTAAACTGAAAATCCCGTTACATCGTTATAATAATCGAATCGGAACACGTTCCGATTCGATTATTTTTTGTAATTTTGTAAATCATAAGAAAGTAAGAATAAAAAAGAAAGCGGCATTGGCGCCGCGAATTGAAAGAAATGACTGATTTTGAAAATTTGGGCGTAGACCCACGCCTATTGAAGGCAATCGAAGAACTCGGATTCGAACATCCGATGCCCATCCAGGGAATGGTGATCCCTCATCTGCTTGAGAAAGAGGGTGACGTGGTGGGTCTTGCCCAGACCGGAACCGGCAAAACCGCCGCGTTCGGTCTTCCTCTCCTCCAGCGCATTGACGAGGACAGCGATGCCACACAGGCACTTGTCATAGCGCCTACGCGCGAGCTCTGCCTCCAGATAGCGGGCGATCTCGCCGACTTCGCCAAGTTTATGGACCACGTGAAGATCATACCCGTCTATGGCGGAAGCAGCATAGAGTCGCAGATACGCGGCATACGCAACGGCGCGCAGGTGATTGTGGCCACTCCGGGCCGTCTGATCGACCTCATCAAGAGGGGAGTGGTGCGCCTCGGGAAGGTGAACACCGTGATTCTCGACGAGGCTGACGAAATGCTCAACATGGGCTTCATCGACGACATCAACGAGATACTCTCCCACGTGCCCGAGGAGCGCAAGATGCTCATGTTCTCGGCCACCATGCCCAAGGAGATCGCGGCCATAGCCCGCAATTTCATGAAGGATCCGGTGGAGTTTGTGGCCGGCAACAAGAACGAAGGGTCGAAAAATGTGAAGCACATCTACTACATGGTGAAGGCCCAGGACAAATACCTCGCCCTGAAGCGCGTGGCCGACAACAATCCCGACATCTACGGCATCATCTTCTGCCGCACCAAGCGCGAGACCCAGGAGATAGCCGACAAACTGATAGCCGACGGCTACAATGCCGACTGCCTCCACGGCGACCTCTCGCAGGCGCAGCGCGACCTTGCGATGAAGAAATTCCGCGACCACGTCACCCAGCTGCTCGTGGCCACCGACGTCGCGGCCCGCGGACTCGACGTGGACGATCTCACCCACGTCGTCAACTACGGCCTGCCCGACGACGTGGCCGTATATACCCACCGCTCCGGACGTACGGGGCGCGCCAACAAGACGGGTGTGTCAGTAGCCATCATCCATTCGCGCGAGAAAGGGAAACTGCGTGAGATAGAGAAGCGCATAGGCAAGGAATTTGAATATAAGAAAGTGCCCTCGCCCGACCATATCATCGAGAAGCAGATCTATCATCTGGCCGACAGGCTGGAGCGTGTGGAGGTAGACGAGGAGCAGATACAGCGTTTCATGCCCGGAGTGCGCAAGAAACTGGAATGGCTGTCGGAGGAAGACCTCCTGAAGCGGGTGCTCTCGCTTGAATTCACCCGCCTGCTCGGCTATTACCGCGACATGCCCGACATCGACCTGAACGCCAGCGCCAAGTCTGACCGCAGGGAGCGAGGAGAGCACGGCGATAAGGGCGAGCGCCGCTCCGGACGCGAACGCCGCGGCGCTGCCGGCGCCGGCAAAGACCGCCGCACAGCCGAGGAAGGCTACGAGCGCCTGATGGTCAACATCGGCAAGGCGGCCGGTTTCTTCCCCGGAAATCTTATGGAACTCGTCAACCGCAGCGTAGTAGGCGGCAAACCGGAGATAGGACGCATCGACCTGATGCCCGAATATACGCTCTTCGACGTCAGGAAAAAAGATGCCCGCAAGGTGGTGGACGCGCTCCGAAACGCCGATTTCTTCGGCAGGAAGATACGCGCCGAGTTCGCCACCGACCGCGATTATGCACGCGAGGCGAAAGACCGCGTCAAGAAAGCGGAGGCCAAGAAGAAAGGAAAGAAGGGCGACCGCCCCTCCGCGCGCACAGACTATGAGATGTCGCTCGGAAAGGGGAAACCGGCAAAGAAGAAAAAAGAGCGGCCGGCCGACCCCGAGAAACCGAAATACAACGGCAACTACGATATCTTCAAGAAATAATCTCGGAAACAGGCGTCCTGCAGATAGCCGCCGTCTCCGGCAATACGGAAAACCATGCGCATCGCATTATCGATAATCACCCTTTTCGCAGTGTTCGCGTCGCTCGCCGCCGAGCGCGCCGACACGCTGACGGCAAGCCGGTTTTTCGCCGACGCGCCGCTTGAGGTCCTCGACATGATACGCCCGTCGTCGCGCCTCGATATGCTCGACTATTACAACCAGGCCGACAGCCTGCTGAGCGTCCCCGACGCCCTCGGCGGCAAAAGCCGTCTGGCGCAGGTGGCCGACGACTACCTGAAGGTGGAGGTCTCGCCGGTGTCGACCCTTGAGATAAAGGTGCTGCCTTACAGGAAGTCGGTTGTCTACATGACACTCTACACCGTAGGCTCCGACAGTATCGCCCGCGACACCAGAGTGGGGTTCTACGATGCCGGAATGCGCCCGCTCGCCACTGGGGATTTTCTGAAGGCTCCGTCGGCAAAGGCGTTTTTCCACAACAAGGGCACCGATATCACCGATGCGAACCTCGCCGCATGGATGCCGTTTCAGACAGTGGTCTACGCCACCGGCCCCGGCGACACGCCGCTCACCGCGACTGTCACCACTCTTCAGACGCTTCCTGATGAGACACGCGACAAACTTACCCCTATCGTGACGCCGTCGCTGTCTGCGAGCTGGAAAGGAGGGTTTAGGTTTTAGACTTTAGGTTTTAGGCTTTAGGTTTTAAATTCTAAATTCCAATTCAGCCTTCCCAAATCGACTAAAATTTTAAATTCTAAATTTTAAATTCTAAATTTAATATAATGAAACGTACCCGCGTAAGATTCGCACCCTCTCCTACAGGCCCGCTGCACATCGGCGGTGTCCGTACGGCACTCTACAACTATCTCTTCGCGCGCCAGAACGGCGGCGACATGATCCTGCGTATTGAAGACACCGACAGCCGGCGCTTCGTGCCGGGTGCCGAGGAGTATATCAACGAGAGCCTCCGCTGGCTCGGCATCGGCATCGACGAAGGTGTGCGCGAGGGTGGCGCCTACGGCCCCTACAAGCAGAGCGAGCGCCGCGACATCTACCGCAAATATGCGAAGCAGCTGCTCGACGACGACAAGGCATACATAGCTTTCGACACTCCCGAGGAACTGGAGGCGGCACGCGCCGAGCATCCGAATTTCCAGTATGACGCCCACACCCGCATGCAGATGCGCAATTCGCTCACCCTCCCGGCAGAGGAGGTGAAGCGCCTCATCGACGAAGGCCACCAGTATGTGGTGCGCATCAAGATTCAGCCCGATGAGGACGTGCACGTGAACGACCTCATACGCGGCGAAGTGGTGATCAACTCCAATATCCTCGACGACAAGGTGCTCTACAAGAGCGCCGACGACCTTCCCACCTATCACCTCGCCAATATCGTCGACGACCACCTCATGGAGGTGAGCCATGTCATCAGAGGCGAGGAGTGGCTGCCGTCGGCTCCGCTCCATGTGCTTCTCTACCGCGCGCTCGGATGGGAAGACACCATGCCGCAGTTCGTGCATCTGCCGCTGCTGCTGAAGCCTGTGGGCAACGGCAAACTCTCGAAGCGCGACGGCGACAAACTCGGTTTCCCGGTGTTCCCGCTCGAATGGCACGACCCCGCCAGCGGTGAGGTCTCTTCGGGCTACCGCGAGAAAGGGTATCTCCCCGAGGCTGTGGTCAACTTCCTCGCGCTGCTCGGCTGGAATCCCGGCGATGACTCCGAGCTTATGAGCATGGACGAACTGATAAAGAAATTCTCTTTCGACCACTGCTCGAAGGCCGGCGCAAAGTTCGACTATAAGAAGGGCATATGGTTCAACCATGAGTATCTGATGCGCATGGACGACATGCAGCTCGCCGAACTTTTCATGCCGGTGCTCAAGGAGAAACTTGCCGAAGTCGGCAGGTCGGCCGATGAGTTCGGCATGGACTATGTGGCCAAGGCCGTAGGTATGGTGAAGGGACGCATCGAGTTTGTGCAGGATCTATGGGACCAGGGTGACTTCTTCTTCGTGGCTCCTGCGCAGTATGCCGAGAAGGATGTGAAGAAGCGATGGCAGGAGCAGACCCCGCGCATCATGGAGGAACTTTGCGGTGTGCTTGAAGGTATCGACGACATGACCTCGGCCAATGCCGAGAAGATCGTGCTCGACTGGATTGCCTCGAAGGAATATCATCTGGGCAACGTCATGAACGCCTTCCGCCTCGCGGTGGTGGGCGCCTGCCGTGGCCCGCACATGTTTGACATCACCGAACTCATGCCCAAGGCCGAAGTGCTCGCACGCGTACGCCGCGCCGTAGCCGTAATCAACAGGCCGGAGGCCTGAAATATCGCCAAAGCCGGCATCAGGCCGGAGGCCTGAAATATCGCCAAAGCCGGCATCAGGCCGGAGGCCTGAAATATCGCCAAAGCCGGCATCAGGCCGGAGGCCTGAAAT
>USNC01000064.1 GCA_900555915.1 uncultured Porphyromonadaceae bacterium
GCAGCGTCAGATGTGTATAAGAGACAGAGTTAATTTTATTTACAAGACTCACCACAGGAAAAATCCCTTGTATGGGTTGCAAATAAACTAAACTTATAAACTTATAAACTCATAAACTTCAAGTTGAGCTTGCGAAACTTGAATAAAATAAAAGGATTATGAAAAATTTCAAGCCAAAGGCATGGATACTTCCACAGCCGGTCTTAATATTAGGCACATATGACGCAGACGGCACTCCAAATGCGATGAACGCCGCCTGGGCCGGACAATGGGACATGAACGAGATCATGATCTCTCTGGGCAACCATGCCACAACTGAAAATCTGAACCGCTGTCCGGAGTTCACGGTCGCCTTCGCCACTCAAGACACAATGACCGCCGCTGATTATGTAGGCATTGTCAGCGGACGTAAAGAACATGACAAAATCAGTAAGACCGGTTGGAAACATACAAAAGCGGAAAACGTCAACGCCCCGGTGTTCGATTGTTTTCCCATGACGATGGAGTGCCGGATAAAGCAAAAGATCGACGAGTCGGAGACCGGCTACTATCTCATAGCCGAAATAGTCAACATAGCATGTGATGAGTCATATCTTGCAGAAGACGGCAAGCCTGACGTAGAAAAGATGAGACTGATCACATTCGACCCCATACACAACGGTTATGTGGCGCTTGGCAAGCGTGTTGGGAATGCCTATCACGACGGCCAGAAACTTAAAAGTTGAATGCCCTCAAGTTGAAAACTCACAAGTTGAACCTCTCAATCTTAAATAAAGTTGAAAAATATCCCTCAATTATGAGGCATATTTTTCAACTTTTTTGTAATTTTGCACTGTTAAAACTGCGACAGCAAGCAAAGTTGCTTATGTCCGGAATAAAATGAAACAGGTAACAAGCTAAAGTTTAAAATCTTATGGGAGGTTTTTTTGGCGCAGCCTTGAAACGCAAATGTGTCAACGACATTTTCTATGGCGTAGACTACAATTCGCACCTTGGCACCCGCCGCGGCGGAATGGTGACATACGACGCAGATGAACATCGGTTTTGCAGATCGATCCATTCACTCGAAAGCAGTTATTTCCGCACCAAATTCGAATCTGAATTACACAAGTACAAAGGAAACATCGGAATCGGAGTGATCAGCGATACCGATCCCCAGCCAATCACAATCAACTCACACCTCGGCAGATATGCCATAGTGACAGTGGCCAAGATCGACAATCTTGAGGATCTCGAGAATGAATTGATTGAAGAGGGTGCACATTTTGCAGAACTCAGCCAAGGCACCACCAATCCCACAGAACTTGTTGCTTTGCTTATCAATAAGGGCAAGACATTTGTAGAAGGAATTGAAAACGTATTCAACAAGGTGAAAGGATCCTGCTCGATGCTGATCCTTACAGAAGATGCGGTGCTTGTGGCGCGCGACAAACTCGGCCGGACATCATGCGTGATCGGCAGAAAAGAAGACGGATATGCCGTAAGCAGTGAATCCACATCGTTTCCGAATCTCGACTACGAACTTCTCCGCGATGTAGGCCCGGGCGAAATAATAGAGCTCAAACCGGAAGGGATCCGACAATTGCGCCAGCCCAACAAGGAGATGCAGATATGCTCCTTCATGTGGGTCTACTATGGATTCCCGACATCGACATATGAGAACCGAAATGTAGAGGAAGTCCGCTTCAAATCGGGCTACGCATTCGGTCAGCAGGACAAGGAGACAGAGATAGACTGCGTGGCAGGAATACCGGACTCAGGAGTGGGAATGGCTCTCGGATACGCAGCAGGCCACGGCACTCCCTACCAGCGTTGCATCTCAAAATACACACCTACATGGCCCCGCAGCTTCACACCGTCGGACCAGTCGATGCGCAGTTTCATAGCCAAGATGAAACTCGTGCCCAACAAGGCTATGCTGGAAGGAAAACGGGCTCTTTTCTGCGACGACTCCATAGTGAGAGGCACACAGCTCAACGACAATGTCAAGGTGCTTTTCGACTGCGGCGCAAAGGAGGTACACATGCGTATAGCCTGTCCGCCGCTCATCTACGGATGCCGCTATCTCAACTTCACTTCCTCCAAGTCTGAAATGGAACTTCTCACAAGGCAGGTGATCAAGGATCTCGAAGGAGACCCCAACGCAAATCTTGACGAATATGCCACCACAGGAAGCTGCCGCTACTGCAAGATGGTGGAAAAGATACGCGAGCGCTACGGTCTGACCTCACTGAAATTCAACACTCTCGAGAATCTCGTGGAGGCTATAGGACTTCCCAAGGAGCAGATCTGCACACATTGCTTCGACGGCACCTCACACTTCTAATTCAAGTTTCGCAGGCTCAACTTGAAGGTTATGAGGTTATGAGGTTATAAGGTTAGTTTATCTGCGGCTCATATAACACTTATATAATCAATATAAAATTGAAGATGCGAGACTTAAGTTGCTAAAAAGAAATGAAATGAGTAAATTATTATATTGCCCAAACTGTAAGAAGGATGTGCCGACAGGGAAAGTTCCCGATGCGACGGTGGTCCATGAGTTTTTGTCGGCTCCTCTTGACTGCAATGGAGATCCGATATTCGATAAATCCAAACTTGACAAAGCCTGGAATAACGGGGCGAGTGAGGTATGCTATTGGTGTGGCGGAGCTTTGACCGAGCATCCGAAACCGCAGCCCGCGCCCGAGACAAAAGCCGCGCCAAAACCGCAACCGACCTCTCAGCCCAAGCCGCAGCCAAAACCGGAGTCCAAGCCGCAGCCCAAACCAGAGCCGCAACCTAAAAAAGAGAAACCGATAGAGCAAAAGCCTGTTCAGCCTGCAGAGAAAGCTCCCGAGATTCCGGAATACGGCGTAAAGATGATTTTCAACAACGAAACCGGCACGCTGTGGATTGTAGGCAATGGCGATCTTGAAGTTCACATGAGAGGACATAAGAAAGAATATAAGGAGCTTACCGGCAACCCCAAAATCACAAAAATTATCTTCAAGGGTACTATCAGCCACATATGGAGTTCATCCTTAATAGGGAAACTGTTTTCCACGAAATTCCAGCTTAGTGATTTTAAGAATCTCCAGGAAGTGGAGCTTCCTGAGGGAGTGACGGAAATTCCTTCACTATCATTTACAAACTGCAGGAATCTCAAAAAAGTAACTCTCCCCAACTCGTTGCGTAAAATCTCCGCCGGATCGTTCGGAGGCTGTGAGTCCACTTTGAGCGAGATTGTCAATCTGCATCCCCGCGTCGAGTATTCCAAGTATGTATTCGAAGATCATAAATTGCTTAAAGGGAAGATACCCCCTTCCCAAGGATAAAATGAGAGTGGAATAATATGCAAGGCATCCAACATAAAGTATTCAAGCCTTTCAAACTGCTTGTAGACGCTTTCAGCAACTGCTGGGACGAAATCTGGAAATCAGTTTTCGTCCTGGCCGTTATCACCACCTTATTGGCTACGGTCTTTTATTGGGTGGAGGCACCGCTTCAGCCGGAATACGGCAATTGGTTTCAGGATGTGGTGTGGGCATTCTGTGTCTATATTCAGGATCCCGGAGGCATCGGAGGCTCCGGCCCCGTCACTTTGACAGGCAAAATCATCGCCACAATTCTCGGTTTTCTGAATATCCTGATTGTGGCCGTTCCCGCCGGTATCATCGCGAGCGGCTTCACTTCGGCTCTTGAGGAGGACTCGAAGGAGAAAAATCATATAAAGAACCTCGCGAAACTCCGTGAATCATTCAAGCCGGAGCAATGCCGCCATACATATTTCCGCGTTGTTCCAGCCTACAAGTCAATCGCCTCACTGCAGGTGAGACATGGCATGACCGACGATGAGATAATCGGTGCGATGGATTACTTCGGAAACGACAATCTGCGTCTGCGCAATCTTGCCGACTCTTACGTTCCCGAGGCCGAAGCTCAGGACCGGCTGATTGTGGAGATGTTCCCAACCACAGGACAAAATGATTATGGCAGTTATCTGAACAGAGGCTCAAATGTGACTGTTGTCTGCACTTCAGGTCAGAATCTGGAGGAGATCGGGAGCAGCCGATTCGGGTATCTGTTGGCTGAGTTCGGCGGGTTCAACTTCATGAGCCGCGAATTTGATGCCGACAGCCACAGTTATTACACTCTTCCCAAAGGAGTGCACCTGAAAAATGGTGAGCTCGTTGATGGCGACGGTGCCCTTTCTGAGACATTCAAGCATTTTTATCATGACCTGAAAGAACTTTCCGAGGGGAAAAATCATTGGGTAATCCTTATCAACCAGTTTGCCCGCGACCTTAAGGCGCAACTCTGCTTTGTGGATGCGGCAAAGGCAGAGGAAGGGTTGCCGTCGAGTACGGTAGTGGAGAAACAATTGTTTGACGAGGCTTATGAGGAGATAAAATCGGCAATCGAGCGACATGAATATGCGTTGAATCCCGGAGAGACGGAATATGACGAGAAGCATCCTATCGCCACTGACCTCAACACCTGCTATAAACCGGTGTCAAAGCGCAACCTTGGAGTTATTCTCGGCGGAGGAGTCAGCACGAATGT
Source organism: uncultured Porphyromonadaceae bacterium (assembly GCA_900555915.1). Lineage (GTDB taxonomy): Bacteria > Bacteroidota > Bacteroidia > Bacteroidales > Muribaculaceae > Lepagella. The sequence goes on from USNC01000064.1 coordinate 4,546, forward strand.
CGTCACGCTCAGAGTTGCATCGTCGCTTATGGTTCGCGACCGCCGGATTGTGCCGGTGGCCCTTGAACTCGCAAGAATCATGCGCAAACATTTTGTGGGCGACGATTCATACGTCGCAGACCATTCAAAGAAGTGGAAAACTGAAGGAATATGGTATAAATCTTGAATTTGATATGAATGAGACAATTATCGTAGATGGATACGAATTTCCAATGGCCTCCCGATACTATGTGGATGAAGATGCCTCAGATATAGAACATCTGAACATTTTTCTTGAGAAGAAATTAGGCAAATTTGATATAAAGGATTATATGTCGCGGCGGCATCCCGAGTTGTTTCCCAGGCATGTCGGACTTCGGAGCGATGATAATCTTATGCTGAAGGTTGTGCTTTGGGATAAATGCTATCTAAGTTCAGAGGGAGAGCGGGAAAACTCATGGGACAGTTATGCGACTGACAATTCCGCAAAATATATTGCCGACATTCTCGAATTCTATGAGAAAAACGATCCTGCTTTCTTTAATTTCATTAAAGACCGAATCCATTAATGATTCAAGTTTCGCAGGCTCAACTTGAAGGTTATGAGGTTATGAGGTTAGTTTATTTGCGGTTCTTCTGCGGGAGGATTTGCCCCTGAGGATTTATAGCTTTTGGGTTTGGATCTAAGGGATTGACTCAGCTCAACTTGAAGGTTATGAGGTTATGAGGTTAGTTCATATGCAACGCCTCTGCGGGTCTTTATCTGAGGTGCGTTCTATTTGAAGCAGCGCTTGCCAACAGCATTTGACGCATAGGCACTGATTTTTTTATTGTTCTGAGCACCAAATATATCAGAATTTTGTTGTAAATTTGTAAACTAATAATCTAAAGGAGACAATAGTATGGCAAGACCTATAGCAGAAACCCCGATTCTAACAGGCGAAGATGCCATTCGCTTCGACCGCCTGCGTATTGAGGTTGAAAGCCTCACGAAAGAACAGCGAGCTGAAAACACCCGCAAATTAAAAGAAGCAGTCAAGGAAGCAAATAAACTTATTCGCGTTTGCTTATGATGGACTTGGTACGTCTCAGTCATGATCTCAATCTATCGGGATTTGACTGTGGAGACAAGGATCTTAATGAATTTCTTACAGATGATGCGCTTTTATTCACCGAGAAGCGCATCGCTAACACATACGTCTGATGTTCTTCGACATGATGACATTGGTATGACTCCACTGCATTTTCTTCGTAAGCATCAACCTGTAAATGGGTTGATGCAATGCATAATTGGCTTCGCTATTCGGTAAATTCTGTCGGCCATACATCCGCGTGCGCCCGCCGAATTTTGCCACAGGCAAAATCATCTGCGGATGCAATTGGCTGAATCTGTAACACTGACGGACGCTGGGTCGGATATATAGTCATTTTGCTGATGTCATTGCGTCGATGAGGTCCTGGTAGCAGGTCACCTTATGATAGCGGACGTTGTCGGTGGATATTTCGTTGAAAAGTCGGGTACAGCAGTCGATCTTCGCATTTTCTATCGCGTTAAGCTGCATTGACTGGAGCGAACCTTTGGTCTCCGCAATGAAGAATATGTGTCTCACCCCTCCCCTCTGCATCGCAATGGCCCAGTCGGGAGCATAGTTGCCTACCGGAGTCGGGATATGGAACGAACGCGGCAGTTTCGCATACACCGCCACTTCCTCCGCCTCGTCGAGATTGCGGGCGAAGTCTCGCTCACCCTTGCTGTCGGAGACTACATAGTCAGTAATGTGTTTCGAGGCATGGACAGCCTTGTCGAAATCAGCCCGGCTCGCTGCGGTGAAAATGTCGGAGTCGTACCGGCCTTCGGTCATGTGATAATGAATATGGTCTACTATCTTCGTGGCTTTCTGCTCGCGCACTATCTGCACTGTCTTACGGATGAATTCTTCCGGATTGTTTCGGAACAGGGCGAGCTTTGCCGGACGCAACCCCCGGAGGATTGCGGCGGCGGTGCGCCGGGTGATGTTGGCACCTTTCGCCACCTGCCCTATAAGATCATACCTTACAGATGAAGTGGAGACATCGGTCAGCTCGTTGGATGTGGATCTGGTGTCGCCGAATTCAGCCACATCCTGCGCATCCTGCCTCCTCTCTATCTTTATGTACCGTAGCTTCCGCACCTGCAGTTCGTCGGTGTTGAGATGCAGGATTGCATTCTCCACAAGTTCGGCGGTGTCATAACTTACCGTATACACATACTGATGGTTGATAGCGTTCCATAAAGCCTGAAACTCCGGTTTGGCGAAATTGGCGTTGAGCCTCGGCTCCGGAAGTTTGGTCTTGCCGCCATCCTCCGTCATGCCGGAGAGCAGCGACGGGTCTGTTATCGAGTTGATCAGCAGCGTCACTCCCGCAGCCATCGGCTGGAGTTGCTCACCGTAGGGTGCCACCGAATCAGCGGCCACATCGGCGTGATACTTCGGTGTGATGAAGCCCGAACCGTCGATATACCCGTTGTCTTCAAGCCAAACCATGATGCGGCTTGCCTCTCGGTCGGTGACTACGTGCGACTGCCCATCTACGGCGACAGTCTTCCCCTCGAAGTAACCGGTGGTAGCTTTGGCGGCACGTTCACGCAGGGCATCTCGGGTCTCACGCTGAAGAGCGCTGGTGAAGTCGGCGTAGCTTTCATTGGCGATTACCGTGAGGACGTTGATGTCGTGCACTTCATCGCCAAGCAGCTCCTTATCTGTCTCTTATACACATCT
>USNC01000065.1 GCA_900555915.1 uncultured Porphyromonadaceae bacterium
ATAAGAGACAGGCTACGGCGCCGTGCTGAAGAATCTCGACGGCAAGGAATTCATGCAGAAATACGATCCGCGTCTCTCGCTCGCCCCCCGCGACATAGTGGCGAGGGCCATCGACTCGGAGATGAAACTCAACGGCACCGACCATGTCTATCTCGATGTCACGCACAAGGATCCGGAAGAGACTAAGAAGCATTTCCCGAACATATATGAGAAGTGTCTCTCGCTCGGCATCGACATAACGAAAGACATGATTCCCGTGGCGCCTGCCGCACATTACCTCTGCGGCGGAATCGAGGTGGATCTCGACGGCCATTCGAGCATCGACCGCCTCTACGCCGTCGGCGAATGCTCCTGCACGGGCCTGCACGGCGGCAACCGCCTCGCCTCAAACTCGCTCATCGAGGCGGTGGTGTATGCCGACGCGGCGGCGCGGCATGCCGCGGGAAGGGTCGACGGAATCGACTTCCGCAGCGATGTGCCCGACTGGAACGACGAGGGCACGTCGCATCCCGAGGAGATGGTGCTCATAACCCAGTCGGAGAAGGAAGTCAACCAGATCATGGGCTACTACGTGGGAATAGTGAGGAGCAACCTGCGCCTCGACCGCGCCTGGAACCGTCTCGACATCCTGTATCAGGAGACCGAACGCCTCTTCCGCACCAGCAAGCCCACCCGCGCGCTCTGCGAGCTGCGCAACATCATCAACATCGGATATCTCATCATGCGCCAGGCCCGCGAACGCAAGGAAAGCCGCGGACTGCACTTCACCATCGACTATCCGCACCCCGAGCATACCGAACATTGAGACGGCGGCCGACGTTGTAGAAGAAGACGCATTATGCCCCATGACGCCTCATGATAAATCATGACGCCTCATGATAAAACATGATAAATCATGATAAAACATGATAAATCATGATAAAACATGATGCCTCATGATAAAACATGATGAATCATGATAATAAAGCCCGATGCCTCACGACGACAAATGAAAATCAAAAAGACTTAATGAAAAGAATCACCCTATCTCTTGCCGTGATGGTGGCCATGGCCGCCTGCATGGGCGCGAAAAAGAGCCACGATATGTCGCTTCAGCGAAATCTCAAGACCTTCAACTCCATGGTGAAGGTGCTTGAGCAGAACTATGTCGACTCAATACGCATCGACGACGCCTTCACCGCCGCGTCGAGGGCCATGCTCAACACAGTGGACCCCTATACGGAATACTATACCGCCGACGAACGCGACGCGCTCATGAAGATGACCACCGGCGAATACGCCGGCATAGGCAGCTACATCACCGAATACGACGGATATGTCTGCATCTCGCAGCCCATGGCCGGGAGTCCCGCCGCAAAAGCCGGACTCATGCCCGGCGACAGGATCGTGAAAGTCGATTCGGTGGAGACTAAGGGTAAGAAAAACGCGGAGGTGTCGAAACTCCTGAAGGGTGTGCCCGGCACTGATGTCTATGTGGAGATAAACCGTCCCTATACGGCCGACTCCATCAAGTCGTTCGTGCTCACACGCGAGAAGGTGACGGAAAACTCCGTGCCTTACTTCGGCATGGTCTCGCCCTCCACCGGATATATACGTCTCAACCAGTATATCACAAATTCTGGCGCGGAGATCACCGCCGCCCTTGATTCGCTCGAGGCTGTGCCCGGATTCTCCAGCCTTATCCTCGACCTCCGCGGCAACGGCGGAGGCCTAGTGGAGAGTGCGATCGACATACTCGGCAATTTCCTGCCCAAGGGCACCGCCGTGCTCCGCACCAAGGGCAAGGACAGCGAGAGGGTCTACAAGACCACCCGCAAACCGCGCTTCGCCGACATACCGCTCGCCGTGCTTATCGACGGCGGCACAGCCTCCGCTTCCGAAATCACCGCCGGTGCGCTCCAGGATCTCGACAGGGCCGTGCTGATAGGAAACCGCAGTTTCGGAAAGGGACTGGTGCAGACCACCTTCCCGCTTCCCCACGACGCGCTCCTGAAGGTGACCGTGTCGAAATATTATATCCCCTCGGGCCGTCTAATCCAGGCTCTCGACTATTCGAGGCGCAACGAAGACGGCAGCGTGGCGCGCACGCCCGACTCGCTCACAAATGTGTTTCATACCGCAAGGGGGCGCGAGGTGCGCGACGGCGGCGGTCTGCAGCCCGATTCGGTAGTGAAGAATTTCAACTATTCCGACGTGCTCTACAATCTCGTCACCAAAAACAAGATCTTCGACTTCGCCACCCGTTACCGCGCCTCACATCCGCAGGTGGCGGAAATCGGGGAGTTCGGCATAAGCGACGGCGAGTATGAGGAATTTTCCGAATACGTGGCGGGTAGCGGCATGAAATATGACTCCTCGTTTGACGCTCTCCTAAAGGAACTGCGCAAGCAGGCCGACGAGCAGGGATATATGACGGAGGTCAACGACTCCAACCTCAAAGTGCTCGAGAAGTCGCTCGGAAGCGATCTTAAGCGTGATCTCGCTCTGAAGAAAAAGGAGATAAAGACATATCTCGAGGAGGAGATAGCGTCTCGCTACTATGGCGAGAAAGGACGTGTGGCCGTCGAGGTAAGGCAGGATCCGGTAGTGGCGAAAGCTGTGGAGATCCTTTCCTCGCCGCTCTATGAGGCTATTCTGAAAGGAGAGGGGAAATGAGTCTTGGCATAGAGCAGGCGGGTGCGATATTCGCAACCGATGCGAAACTGAAGGCCGTCGGGTCGCTTGTCGCCGACAAGGCCGTCGCGAGGGCTTTCCTGGGCGGCCTCAAAGGGTCGGCGGCGGCTGTGCTGCTCGGGCGCCTGGCGGCGGAGGGTATGCGCATGGTCGTGGTGGCCGACGATGCCGACATGGCCGGATATCTATATCACGACATCTCGAGAATAGCGTCCGGAACCGAGATTGGTTTCTTCCCTTCCGGATACAAGAGGCATATACGCTACGGGCGTGTGGATGCCCCTCAGCAGATTTTGCGAGCCGAGACGCTCGACGGGTGGATGAACGGACGGATATCGGCGGTGGTCACATATCCGGCGGCGCTCGCCGAGCGTGTGCCCGTGCGCGACGACCTGCGCAGCAACACCATCCGCTTCTCAACCAGAAAAAATATTGATATCGACGACGCGGAGGAGCGGCTGCTGTCGCTCGGATTCGTGAAGGTTGACTATGTCTACGAGCCGGGGCAGTTTGCGCGCCGTGGCTCGATTCTCGACGTTTTCTCCTATTCCAACGAACTTCCCTACCGTCTTGATTTCTTCGACGACGAGATAGACTCCATACGCACCTTCAACGTGGAGACCCAGCTTTCCGAGCAGCGGTTGCAGAGCGTGTCGGTGGTGCCCGCCATGGCCGCCGAAGGCGACAGCCTGAGGGGTGTCTCGATGCTGGAGTTCGTGGGCGGCGACGCCCTTCTGTTCGTGACTTCCGAGCAGTTGCTCGCGTCGGCTGTGGCCGACATCGCCTCGCAGTCCTTTTCCGAGTCCGCCTCCCTCGCCGGGGAGGGCGACGTGCATGCCATGGAGAAGGTGGTGGATGCCGCCGACTTCATGTCGAGGCTCGCCGCAATGAGAGTCTTCGAGTTCGGCGAAACAGCAAGCGGTGCCGCCGCGCGGGCGCGTCTGGAGTTCAACACATCGCCGCAGGCTCTGTATCATAAGAATTTCGATCTCATATCGGAGTCGTTCTCCCGCCTGACAGCCGACGGCTACAGGCTGCTTATCCTGACCGACTCTCCCTACCAGGCCGACCGCCTCAAGGACATATTCGCCGACCGCGGCGACAATATCTCGTTCACTCCCGTGGAGAAAACGCTCCACGCCGGTTTCGTGGACCATGACTCAAAAACCTGCTTCTTCACCGACCACCAGATTTTCGACCGCTTCCACAAATACAATCTAAAGTCTGACAAGGCGCGAAGCGGCAAACTGGCTCTCTCGCTCAAGGAACTCAACCAGATCGAGATAGGCGACTACATAGTGCATCTCGACCATGGCATAGGCCGGTTCGCCGGGCTGGTGAAGACCGACACCAACGGCCACCCGCAGGAGATGATCAAACTCCTCTATCAGAACGACGACCTCATTCTCGTCTCGATCCACGCGCTCCACAAACTATCGAAATATCGTGGCAAGGAGGGTGTGCCGCCGAAGATCAGCAAACTCGGCAGCGGGGCTTGGAACCGGGTCAAGGAGCGCACCAAGAGCAAGATGAAGGATATCGCGCGCGACCTCATAAAGCTCTATGCCGCGCGCCGCGAGGAGAAAGGATTCGCCTTCGCTCCCGACTCTTATCTTCAGCATGAGCTGGAGGCAAGTTTCATCTATGAGGACACCCCCGACCAGCTGAAGGCGACCCAGGCCATAAAGGCCGACATGGAGAGCCCGCGCCCCATGGACCGCCTCATCTGCGGCGACGTGGGTTTCGGTAAGACCGAACTCGCCATACGGGCTGCCTTCAAGGCGGCCGCCGACTCGAAGCAGGTGGCGGTGCTGGTGCCCACCACCGTGCTCGCCATGCAGCATTACCGCACTTTCAGCCAGCGCCTCAAGGATCTCCCCGTAAGGGTGGAGTTTATATCGAGGGCGAAGAAGCCGAAGGAGGTGAGGCAGATTCTGGCCGATCTCGAGGCCGGCAAGGTAGATATTCTCATCGGCACCCACAAACTCGTAGGGAAAGGTGTGAGATTCAAGGATCTCGGGCTGCTTATAATCGACGAGGAGCAGAAATTCGGTGTGGCTGTGAAGGAAAAACTGAAGCAGCTGAAGGTCAATGTCGACACGCTCACCATGAGCGCGACGCCGATACCGCGCACACTGCAGTTCTCGCTCATGGGAGCGCGCGACCTCAGTTCGCTCAACACCCCGCCCGCCAACCGCCGTCCGGTGGTCACCACCGTGGCCTCGCTCGACGACGACATAGTCCGCGAAGCAGTAAATTTCGAACTCTCGCGCAACGGCCAGCTCTTCGTCATCTCCAACCGCATTGAGAATCTCAATGTGCTTGAGAATATGCTGCGCCGTCTCGTGCCGGACGCAAGGGTGGTGGTGGCCCATGGCCAGATGCCGCCCGAGCAGCTGGAGAAGGCCATACTCGACTTCGCCGCCCACGACTACGACATACTGCTCTCGACCACTATCGTGGAAAACGGTATCGACATGCCGAATGTCAATACCATAATTGTCAACAACGCCCATAATTTCGGCCTTTCCGAGCTGCATCAGTTGCGCGGACGCGTGGGGCGCAGCGACCGCAAGGCCTTCTGCTATTTCATGGTCCCCGCCGGTGTGCCGCTCACTCCCGTGGCGCGCCGACGCCTGCAGGCCATCGAGAGTTTCTCCGATCTCGGCAGCGGCATACACATCGCCATGCAGGACCTCGACATCCGCGGCGCGGGCAATCTCCTCGGCGCCGAACAGTCCGGGTTTATCGCCGACCTCGGCTATGAGACCTACCAGAAGATTCTGAAGGAATCGGTCATCGAACTCAAGACCGAGGAATTCGGCGACACTTTCGCCGACACCAACGCCGGTAAGGAAGAGGAGTTCGTGGCCGACTGCACCATCGAGAGCGACCTTGAACTCAGGTTGCCGCCTTCGTATGTGCCCCAGGAGAGCGAGCGCATCAGTCTCTATCAGCAGCTCGACAATATGGAGAGTCCCGGGCAGATCGAGGAGTTCAGGGCGGCCTTGAAAGACCGCTTCGGCGAGATTCCCGCCACTACGGAGGAACTGGTCAAGGTCGTACCCCTCCGTATTGCCGCCAAACGCCTCGGTATAGAGCGTCTCATCCTCAAGGGCGGCCGGATGTATCTCTACTTCGTTTCCGACGAAAATAAGGCATATTACGAGTCGCCGGCATTCGGCCGCATTCTGGCATGGCTGCAGTCTGATCCGGCGCGCGTGAAGATACGCGAGGTCAACGGCAAGCGCTCTTTCCTCGTGGAGTCGGTACCGGCTGTCTCCGAGGCCCTCGACATCCTCGAAGGCATCTCGGCCTTCGCCCCCCTCTGATTTCCGCATGGAGCCTGTCCTGCGTCAGCCCTCCCAAAGCGGTAGAGACAGGGTAGTGCTGTCATTCTGACGCTGTTTATGTTGTGAAACATATATTGCCACCCGTTGAAGATGGAAATTTTTTATTAAATTTGCGGAAATATCCATTTTATCCCTAATAAATATCTGTACCCATATGGACCTTAACCTTAGCATGAACCCCAACAGGGTGGTGGAGTTCCTTCAGAAATCACCTGAAGAGATCCGCAAGGCCGATCTCATCCGTTTTGCGAAAGAGAACGGCATACGCATGGTCAATTTCATGTATCCGGCCGACGACAACCGTCTGAAGACCCTGAATTTCGTAATTAATACGGAAAACTATCTCGATTCGATTCTCACTTTCGGTGAGCGCGTCGACGGTTCAAGCCTCTTCCCGTTTATCGAGGCCGGCAACAGCGACCTCTACGTGATACCGCGATTCTCCACCGCCTTTGTGGATCCCTTTGCCGAGATTCCCACGCTCACCATGCTCGCCACTTTCTTCGACAAGGAGGGGAAGCCTCTTGAGTCGTCGCCCGAATACACGCTGCGCAAGGCCTGCGAGGAGTTTAAAAAGACCACCGGGATGGACTTCTACGCCATGGGTGAACTCGAATACTATGTGATTTCCGACGATCCGGGCCGTTTCCACGCCTCCGACCAGAAAGGATACCACGAATCGGCTCCGTTTGCTAAGTTCAACGATTTCCGCACCGAATGCATGCACCTGATAGCGCAGGCCGGAGGTCAGATCAAATACGGCCACAACGAGGTGGGCAACTTCACCCTCGACGGCAAAATCTATGAGCAGAACGAGGTGGAGTTCCTTCCCATCCCCGCTGTGCAGGCCGCCGACAATCTCATGATAGCCAAGTGGGTGATACGCACGCTTGCCGCCAGAAAGGGCTACGACGTCACTTTCGCGCCGAAGATCACTGTAGGCAAGGCCGGAAGCGGGCTCCATATCCACTTCAAGATAATGAAAGGGGAGCGCAATATGATGACCGAGGGCGGACGCCTCAGCGATGTGGCGAAACGTGCGATTGTGGGCATACTCGAGCATGCCGATGCCATCACGGCAATGGGCAACAAGGTGCCTACAAGCTATTTCCGACTCGTGCCCCATCAGGAGGCGCCTACTTCCTGTCTCTTATACACATCTGACGCTGCCGACGATCTTACGCGTGCAGATC
>USNC01000066.1 GCA_900555915.1 uncultured Porphyromonadaceae bacterium
ACTCTACAGAGACTGTAACTTTCAACCCGAATAAATAATAACTAACCATAAATCAACTTCACATTATGAAAGAAGAACTGATCAACAAAGCCTATGAAGTGGCCCGCGAGAGATATGCGGCCCTTGGCGTTGACACCGAAAAAGTGCTGCAGCAGATGCAGGATTTCCACCTCAGCATGCACTGCTGGCAGGCTGACGACGTAGCAGGTTTCGAACCTCACGAGGGCGGACTCACCGGCGGCATCCAGGTAAACGGCAACTATCCCGGAAAAGCACGCAACATCAACGAGCTGCGCGACGATATCCTCTATGCGATGAGCCTCATCCCGGGCAAACACCGCCTCAACCTTCACGAGATATATGGCGACTTCCAGGGCAAATACGTAGACCGCGACGAAGTAACTCCAGAATATTTCCAGAGCTGGATCGAATGGGGTAAAGCCAACGACATCAAGCTTGACTTCAACTCAACATCTTTCTCTCACGCCAAGAGCGGCGACCTCTCCCTGTCGAACCCCGACAAGGGAATCCGCGACTTCTGGATCGAGCACTCGAAGCGCTGCCGCGCTATCTCGCAGGCTATCGGCGAGGCTCAGCAGGACCCCTGCATCATGAACACCTGGGTGCACGACGGAAGCAAGGATATCACCGTAAACCGCTACATGTACCGCGAACTTCTGAAGGACTCCCTCGACCAGATCTTCGAGCACAAATATGACTGGATGAAAGACTGCGTTGAATCGAAGGTGTTCGGTATCGGCCTCGAAAGCTACACTGTGGGCAGCAACGACTTCTACACTGCCTACGCTTCGAAACGCGACATGATGATCACTCTCGACACAGGCCACTTCCACCCGACCGAGAGCGTGGCCGACAAGGTGAGCGCCATGCTTCTCTTCGTGCCGGAACTCATGCTCCACGTATCGCGCCCGATCCGTTGGGACTCCGACCACGTGACTATCATGGACGACCCTACACGCGACCTCTTCAGCGAGATCGTACGTGCCGGCGCCCTCAACCGCGTACACTACGGCCTCGACTACTTCGACGGCACCCTCAACCGTATCGGCGCTTATGTGATCGGCAGCCGCGCCGCTCAGAAATGTATGCTCCGCGCTCTTCTCGAGCCGATCAGCACTCTGCGCGACTATGAACTCGCCGACAAGAGATTCCAGCGTCTCGCCCTCCTCGAGGAGTGCAAGAACCTTCCCTGGAACGCTGTCTACGACATGTTCTGCCTCCGCAACGGTGTCCCCGTGGGCGAAAGCTTCATCAAGGATATCGAGAAATACGAGGCCGACGTAACTTCCAAACGCTAATATCAATCACTCGTTGTATGGGGCGAGGCATAGACCCCTCTATGCCTCGCCTTTCATGATAACATAATCGAAATGCTATACATCGGATTACTAATCATCGCATTGGGTGCCTTCTTCCAGTCGAGCTGCTATGTGCCTATCAACAAGATCAAAGACTGGAGCTGGGAGTCATACTGGCTGGTGCAGGGAGTATTCGCATATTTCATCCTTCCGCTTCTCGGAGCCTTGCTTGCCATGCCCGGAGGCGAAAGCCTGATGGCGCTCTACAGCAATGCGCCGTCGTTCAATCTTTGGATGACCATACTATTCGGTATGCTCTGGGGTGTGGGCGGACTTACGTTCGGACTCTCCATGCGATATCTTGGCGTGGCTCTCGGACAGTCGATAGCGCTCGGCACATGCGCCGGACTCGGCACAATCATGGGGCCGATACTCATGTCGGTGTTCTTCCCCGACTCTGACGCGCTGTCACAGCTCACCGCTTCGGTGATAATAGGAGTGGTGGTGACTCTGCTCGGCATCAACATCATAGGCATAGCCGGCGCTATGAAATCAAAAGCGCTCACCGCCGAACAGAAACAGGCCGCTACGAAGGATTTCAATTTCGGCAAAGGAATACTCATTGCCCTGCTCTGCGGATTCATGAGCGGCTGCTTCAACGTGGGACTCGCTTTCGGCGCCGACATCTACGCCAACGGAACCGAACAGATGTATCAGACTCTTCCCGCCACTTTCCTCGTGACCATGGGCGGGTTTGTGACAAATGCCATCTACTGTCTGGTGCAGAACAGCAAGAACAAGACATGGGCTGACTACAGCAAGGGCAACGTATGGGGCAACAACCTTTTCTTCTGCATTCTCGCAGGCGCGCTCTGGTACAGCCAGTTCTTCGGACTCTCGCTCGGCAAAGGATTCCTTTCCGACTATCCGACGCTCATGACCCTCTCGTTCTGCATCCTCATGGCTCTCAACGTGGTCTTCTCCAATGTCTGGGGCATAATCCTGAAGGAATGGAAAGGATGTCCGCCGAAGACCATCGCGGTGCTCGTGGCTGGAATCGTGGTGCTCGTCATCTCCTGTTTCCTTCCGCAGCTTATCTAACACGATTGCAATTTCCAACAAATAATAATATTCAAGACAATGTCAGTATTAGACAATAACGCAGCTCTGAAGTATCAGGTGGAGCAGGTGGCCGAAGCTGCCGGATATCTCTGGAAAAAGGGATGGGCAGAGCGCAACGGCGGCAATATCACTGTTAACGTGACTGAACATATCACAGACGAGATCAAGGCTATGCCGGCAATAGCCGGACCTTATCCTATCGGAACCACCCTTCCCAACCTGAAGGGATGCTGGTTCTACTGCAAGGGTACTCAGATGCGAATGCGTGACCTCGCAAGATGGCCTATGGACAACGGTTCCATAATCCGCATCTGCGACGACTGCGCAAGCTACGAGATTGTGGCCGACAAACCGGTGAAACCAACTTCGGAACTCCCCTCGCACCTTGCGGTGCACAACTATCTCATCGGCAAGGGCTCCACCTACAAGGCAAGCCTCCACACGCATCCGATCGAACTCGTGGCCATGAGCCACAACCCGGAGTATCTCAAGAAAGACGTGCTCACCAAGATACTCTGGTCGATGATTCCCGAGACAAAGGCTTTCGCTCCGCGCGGTCTCGGCATTGTGCCGTATATGCTCCCCTCCTCCAACGAACTGGCCGACGCCACAATCAAGGCCATCGACGACAATTACGATGTGGTGATGTGGGAGAAACACGGCGTTTTCGCTGTGGAAAACGACATCATGTCGGCTTTCGACCAGGTTGACGTGCTCAACAAAAGCGCGAACATCTACATGTGCGCCCGCAACATGGGATTCGTACCCACCGGAATGTCGGACGCGCAGATGACAGAGATCTCCACTGTGTTCAACCTCCCGAAGTGACACGCCGATACTCAGGCTATTACTTATACATTACTCAAAACCGGGATACACGCTTGTGTATCCCATTTTTTTTGACTAATTTTGCAATGAGAGAAACAGAACACAATCATGAAGAATATCCGCAACTACATACTGATATCAATCCTTGCGTTCATGCCCGGACTTGCCGGGGCTTATGACAATGCAGCGTTCCACTGCGACTCCGACACTACGGTCATCAACCGCATGCTGGCTGATCCGCAACTCGCCGGCATGAGCAAGAACAAACAACTCGCCCACTTCGCAAAGCAGCTCGTTGGCGCCCAGTCAAATGTGCGCGACGAGATACTCCGCAGCGACTCGGTCAGATACACCATCGACATACATACGTTCAACCCACTGAGCCTTATTTCCACATGTGTGGCCCTTGTGAAAGCATATGAGACATCGTCCAAACCCAACTGGAGAGATTTCGCCGACAAGTATGAAGACGTGATGTATAAAAACGGTAAAGCCTCGGATTTCGTGTCGCGTTTCCTCTATGCTTCAGACTGGATCGCCGACAATATCTTCAGGGGCAACGTGGCCGACGCCACCCAGATAATGGAAGGGCTCAACATCAGAAAGAAAGAAAAATCCATCGACTACATATCCCGCCACAAAGACTCTTTCAAGGCCTTTGCCAACCAGGCAAACCTCGACCGCATCAAGATGCTCGAGATGGGATTCCGCAACCACCAGATAATCTACATCACCAACGGAGACCTGACAAACACATCGCGCTACAAACGCCTGGCCCAGGACGGCGACATTGTGTTCCTGCTCGCCCCAGACTATAATCTCGACTGCCGGGAGATGGGAATCCTTTACCATGACGGTGACAATCTGATGATGATACAGGTGTCTCCGGAAGAAGACAAAGTGGTGGCCGAGTCCCTGCCCTTCGACCGCTTTGTGAAGCGCAACATCAAGCGCATACAGGGTGCCCGAATCATACGCATCAAATGATGAGGACAGTCGTGGCGTTTGATCTTGACGACACTCTCGTGGCGGAGGCACAGTTCGTCAGAAGCGGAATACGGCACATCGCGGGATGGCTCGCCGAAAGATTCCCGCGACTGAATCCCGTGCTGACTGTGACCTGCATGGAAGCGGCGGTGACGACGCGGCGCAACCACTACAGCGCGCTGGAGTCGCTGATTGCAAGAACCGGACTGACAGGAGAGATCGACATGAGAATGGTGGTGGCTGAATTCCGCAGTCATATGCCGGACCCAGAGATCTACCATATGCCCCCTTCCACCGCGGGCCTGCTCGCAAGGCTGAAAGACCGTGGAGCCACGCTGGCTCTCATCACCGACGGACGAAGCATGACGCAACGCAACAAGATCAGGGCCGCGGGAATAGACCGGTATATCGACGATTCCTGCATCCTGATATCGGAGGAAACAGGACATGACAAAAAAGATCCCGACAATTTCACTGCATTGATGCGGAAATTTGACGGGAACTTTGATTTTCACTATGTAGCGGACAATCCGGAAAAAGATTTCATCCATCCCCCTCGCTTAGGATGGACCACTCATCTTGTGCACCCTTTTCCTCTGGCCGTGCATCAGGGTATGCCGAGATAACGATGGGTCTGGAGGCTCAAAGTCCAGCGCGGATCTTCAAGCACTCGCCTCACTGTGCGCAACTCATTGCTCTTGCGCCTTGTCTTGTCGGATACATAACATGGCTGCAGATACATAAGCGTTGACTCCGTGCGGCACGGAAGCCGGAAATACGCCTCGAGATCCTGACCTACATCGACGACCTTGATCTCGTCGGCCCTCTCAACCCTAACCTCAGGATTGCCCTCCATATCCTCAATCCCTGTCTTTGGAGAGACTGTGACCCAGTCGATGCCTTTGGGCAACGGATTCGTGCCGTTGGTCTCAATGGCTATTTTCTTTCCGGTGGCATGCTTGATAAGGCTTATGAAGTCTTCATCGATCCATAACGACGGCTCGCCGCCAGTCAGAACCACCCAGTCTGCCTTGTAGAGATTTATGGCTCGGATTATGTCGGTGTCGTTCATCGGCGTGCCTTCGTTATGGCGGGTGTCGCAGAACGGACACTGAAGATTGCATCCGGAAAACCGGATGAACACCGACGGGTATCCGGTGTGGTGCCCCTCTCCCTGCAGAGAATAGAATATTTCGTTGATTTTCTTCATTGTCTCCTAATCTTCTTCGTAGACGGCGGTGTTTCCTTCCGACTCCTGAACCTCGCAGCGGAAGCACTGCGGGATCGAATCCACAATCCAGCGAGCTATGTTCTCGGCTGTGGGATTGAACGGGAGCGCATCGTTGAGAACTGCATGGTCGAGCCTGCCGGCGATCAATTCCTTTATGGATGTGAAATCAGCCACCATTCCTGCTTCATTGAGTTCTCTTGCCCTGCACTCTACAGTGATGATCCAATTATGTCCATGAAGATTGCAGCATTTGCTCTCGTATGGAAGATCAAGCCTGTGTGCGGCAGAGATCTCAAGTCTTTTCCTAACGTAATACATGATAAAGAATTCTATTATATGAAGGCGTCAGCACTGATCGCCGAGGTCTATTCCCGCATCGCGAAGCGCCTCGATGCGCTCGACGCAGGTGCCGCATTTACCACAGTGCCTCTCCCCTCCCTTATAGCATGAGTAAGTGAGGTTATAGTCCACGCCTATGCGCTTGCCGATTCTGGCGATGTCGCTTTTCGTGATGTTGGTGTAAGGCGCGTCTATCATGATGCCGTCGTAGGTGCCTTCCTCTATCGCCTTGCCCATGGCATCGACAAAGCCGGGGCGGCAATCCGGATAGATGGCATGGTCGCCGCTATGATTGGCGAGCATCACCTTTTTCAAGCCGCGGCTCTCGGCCAGTCCGGCTGCTATGGCGAGCATTATCCCGTTGCGGAACGGCACCACCGTAGACTTCATGTTCTCATCGGTGTAATGCCCTTCCGGAATGTCCTCACCCCCTACGAGAAGCGACGACTTGAAGTATTTACCCATGAAATCCAGTGGAATTACGATATGCTCCACTCCAAGAATCTCACAGTTTCTGCGGGCACATTCTATCTCCCTCGCATTATGACGCGAACCATAGTCGAATGTCAGTGCCAGGGCAATGCTGTCCTTGCGGTCCCATAGCAGAGTGGTGGAATCCATGCCTCCGCTCAATACTATCAATGAATCTTTCATATCATCCAACTTTTAAAACTGAAGTTCCGCCTCGCGGCGTGCTTTCGCAAGTGACACATGTTCGGAATCTCCCCAGTTTGCAAAGGGATGTATGGAGATGCCGCCACGCGGCATGAAGAGCCCTTTTACCTCGATATAGCGGGGATCCATCAGCGCACGGAGGTCTTTCATGATGATGTTGACGCAGTCTTCATGGAAATCGCCATGGTTGCGGAATGAAAAGAGATAGAGTTTCAGACTCTTGCTCTCCACCATGCGTTCGCGCGGAATGTATGAAATCTTTATGTGTCCGAAATCCGGCTGGCCTGTCTTCGGACACAGTGTGGTGAACTCGGGGCAATCAAGACGCACCACGTATTCATTTTCAGGATGCTTGTTTTCAAACGTCTCAAGCAACTGAGGTGCATAGTCGGTGGGATATTTCGTACCCTGGTTGCCCAGCAAGGTCACTCCCTCCAGTTCTTTTTCGCTTCTCATAATTTTGATCATCAAAGGTGAATCTTCAATCCGGCAGCGACTGCAACGCATAGATGCTTACAATCAGCATCTTGCACACGCAGTGCTATGAAAAAATACCGGAAGCCCTCGGAAATACAGTCCGAAGCCGATGCAAAATTACAAAAAAAAAGCCAAATATCTTCACTTTCACAAAACTTTCACCGGCGTTATAAGTCTTGTACGTTCCCTGTCTCTTATACACATCTCCGAGCCCACGAGACACTGAGCGATCTCGT
>USNC01000067.1 GCA_900555915.1 uncultured Porphyromonadaceae bacterium
ATTCCCTCCCGAAGGCCCCGCCCCGGAGGGGCGACTCCTCGCCAAACCCCGGGCAAGACAAGGGCCAAAGGCCCGAAGTCGCAGCCCGGGGCAAACAGTCCACAATCATCAAAGTGTCCCGGAGGGCCACTTCCTCCAAACGCAACTTGAATCACTTGAATTGCAGATGCGTGACAGTAGCCATGGATTTCCCCTTCTCCTCAGAAGAGAACGTAAGATAGAGCGGATGCTTCCCAGTCAGTCCGCATGCCCCCTTGACGTCGGCTGCCAATTGCAGCGGTGTCTGCGGCATCTCCTTGTCGATCTCTATCTCGCCGATCGGCTCGGGATTGCCCTTCCACGGAGCGGAAGTGTAGATTTGTATTTTCCCGTCAATACCCTGCGGAGTGAGACTGAGTATCAGTTGCGCGTCATCCTTGCCGCGCAGATGGTCGAAATTGAAATATTTGTAACCCAATATGGAGCCGTCCGTGCAGTTCACCACATTGTTGACATTCAGTTCCTCATCGTAGGGATTGGAGATATTATGGTCCGAAACGTATGCCGGTTCGAAATAAGGGCCGGAATAGTGCATTCCCGGATACGCCTGATATGCACGCGTCGGACCCGTGAAATGCGATGCTATAGCTGCCGGATAGCGGCGCAGCGGATTCAGTCCGTCGGTCTCGAAACCTTCCGATGTGTATTCCGCCTCGCTGATGTAGACCTTGCCTCCCTTCCCTTCTTCCACTCTCACCTCAATAGGGGCCACCATGGCCTGGCGCGCATACTCGTCGAGGCCCGTCTGGCGGTGATAGAACACGTACCATTTGCCGTTTACCTCCGCAATGCTGCCGTGGGTGTTGCCGTTGGTGGTGGCGGTCTCCATCGGTTTGCCGTCGCGGTCGGTGTCGCGTCCTCGTCCGTCGATGATCGTTCCTCCGTAGGTGTAGGGCCCGAGAGGGTTGTCGCTGTAGGCGTATGCCAGGGTGTAGTTGGTGCGTGGAAGACCGAACTCACCTTCGGCAGTCATCCGGCTGTAGATGAATACGTACTTGTCTTTTATCTTGCGTATCGACGACGCCTCGAAGAAGCGGTCGTTCCCCTCCGACTCGAATCCGGTCATGAGGTCTTCCACGATTTCCGTACCCGGTTTCACCGTAGCCATGGTCTTCGGGTCGAGTTCCGCGGCATATGATTTGCCGAAACCCCAGTAGCCGTAGACGCGCCCGTCGTCATCCACAAACACTGCCGGGTCGAAACGCAGCACGCCGTCGCTTTCCGTCGGGCGGTCGCTGAAGAAATTGGTCACAGTATAAGGTCCGTCCGGCCTGTCGGCACGTGCCACCATGCCGTTTCTGCCTCCGGCCTGGTTGTTGGGGAAAAGCCAGTATTCCTTTTTTCCGTCGGGCAGGACTCTCTCTGCTATGTCCGGAGCGAAAAGCACATCGCCGAGACCGTTGTCCCGCAGCGGATTGCCGTTGCCGTCGGTTTTTGACTCGAAGATGACTCCGTCGTAGCGCCATTGGACAAGAGAGTCCACCGGCGCCGACCACAGCACCTGGTCAAGACCGCAATACATCCATTTAAGCATGTCGTGCGATCCGAAGATATACACTCTATGCTTTCCCGGATTATCCGGATCTTCAAATACGTAGGGCTCGCCGTCAGGTATATGCTCCCACAAAGGCAGATAGGGATTCATCGCCGATGTGCTGACTGCAAAGGCCAATGCCGCTGCCGACAGGAGCGTGCGCGTCATGTGGGATGGCTTGCGTTCCCGCATGTTCGGGAATCTGGAATACTTCTTTTTTTTCATTTGAATTTGAGTTTTATGGTATTTGTCTTCAGTCCGGGCGATGATACGCGGATGGCTGCGTTCCCTTTCTTGCCGTTGCTTTTCACAGCGGCGAGAGCGCGCCCTTTCCATGCCTTGTGGCTTGCATCGGTATAGGAATCCTCATCCTTGATGTCCGCGTTGCCGAGCGCCTTCAGTTCTGCGCTGCCCGAAACGCTGACATTCAACTGATTGTCGGCAAATGGAACAACGTTGCCGTCGGCATCCACTATCTCAATCACCACGAAAGCCATGTCCATGCCGTCGGCCGCGGGGGCGTGCCGGTCTGCGCTCAGGCGTATCCCTGCCGGTTTCCCGGCTGTGCGCAGTGTGGTGCTCTCAATGGCGGAGCCGTCGCGTACGCCTTCGGCCCGCAATGTGCCCGGACGATAGGGAAGTGTGAAGACAGCCTTCATTTCAGCCACATCTTTCTCCCCTATAAGGTCGCCGTCGAGATAGAGTCGTACTTTCGGATAGTGGGAATACACCTCCACCTCGATGTCCTTGCCCTCATGACCCGGCCAGTTCCACGATTCGAAAGTGGGCCATGTGCCCCACATCGTGGTGCGCACCTTGCCGTTGTATCCGTCCGGCTCCTTCACCGCCATGTAGAGGTGTTCCCCATCCTCGTTCCAGAGCATCGAGCGGTAGTGGCTTATCGGTTTGCGAAGCCCTGTCAGGTCGATGTCGCCGCAGTAGGAGGCGTGCCAGGGGTAGAGCGGGCGTTCGAAGTGTTCGCCCGGTGTGTCTCCGTCGTAATACCAGCGTCCGATACCCGACTCTCCGAGATAGTCGATGGCAGTCCATACGAAGTCGCCGACTATATAGGGGTTGTCGGCGGCCATGCGGCGGTTGCTCCATGCGTCTCTCGGGAACGACTCGGTCTGCATAATCACCCTTTCCGGATCTCGGCGGTGGTCGCCCGGCGCCTCATGTATCATATAGTTGTAGCCCGGTATGTCAAACGCCTCGGCCAGCGGGTCATAGGTAGTCCAGTCCTGTCCCCAGTTGGCGAGTGCCGATGTCACGGGGCGGTATGGATCGAGTTCGTGGCATCGGGCCGTCAGGTCGCGGGCGGTCTTCACCACGCCTATCTTGTCGCGCTCTATCACCTCGTTGCCCACGCTCCAGCAGAAGATGGAGGGGTGGTTGCCGTCGCGGAGTATCATCGCGTCAAGATCGTTCCGCCAGCTTTTGTCAAAAAGTTCGTGATAGTCATGCGTGTTCTTGGCATCGCGCCAGCCGTCGAACGCCTCGTCGATGACGAGCAGGCCTATCTCGTCGCACGCGTCGAGAAATGCCTCTGACGGAATGTTGTGCGATGTGCGCACTGCGTTGAATCCTGCATCCTTCATGAGGCGCGCGCGGTAGCGCTCAGCGGCGTCGTAGGCTGCCGCTCCGAGTATCCCGTTGTCGTGGTGGGCGCATCCGCCGTTGAGCAGTGTCGGGACTCCGTTGATTTTCAGCCCGTCGGTGGCTGACCATTCCACTGTCTTGAATCCGAACCGTTCGGCCGCATTGTCGATCACCTTGCCGTCTTCAATCACCTCTACGTCCGCGGTGTAGAGATTCGGGGTGTCTGTCGACCATGCCTTGGCATCGGCCACCTTGACCGTTTGCCTGACCACCTTGCTCTCGCCCGGACTGAGCGTGCAGCGGTCGGTGGCTGTGTTTCCGTCTATCGTAGTCCTCACCTCGAGATCGCGGGGCGATCCGCTTTCGTTGACCACCTTTGTGTCGATGAGAGCCGTATGCAGATCGGGTGTGAAGATGCGCACTCCCCAGTTGCCGATATGCGTCTTGTCTGTCTCGCTGAGCCATACGTTGCGGTATATTCCCGAGCCTGAATACCACCGGCAGTTTTTCTGCATCGAGTTGTCAACTCTAACGGCGATCGTGTTGTCACCCTCTTTCACGTAAGGGGTGATGTCTACAAAGAATGATGAGTATCCGTATGGATTGCTTCCGGCAAGATGTCCGTTGACATACACGTCGGTCTTCATGTATGCTCCCTCGAAATAGAGTTGCATCTTGCGTCCCATGCTTTCTGGCGCCACCTTCAGTGAATGGCGATACCAGCCCGTGCCCGTCGGCAGATAGGCGCCGTCGTTGCCCGAAGGGCTGTTGCTGTCGAAGGGATGCTCCACGCTCCAGTCGTGGGGCAGCTGAAGCTGTCGCCAGTCCTTGTCGTTGAATTCCGTGGCGGCGGGGGCGATGCTGTCGCTGTTCAGCGCGAACCGCCAGCCCTCGTTGAGAAGTGAGCTCCTCTCTGCCGGCATCATGTGCAGTGTTCCGCTCATGATTATCGCGCCTGCCATTATAGTTCTGTAGAGTTTCATCGGTATGGGTATTTGGTTTGGGTTGTCTTCACTTCATGAACTGCCATGAGTCGAGGTTGAAGAGATTGCCCTTCTGCTCCTTGCTGCCCCTGAAGACGAAGTAGAGGTCGTGCACTCCCTTGGCGCCTTTCACCGGCGATGAGAATGTCTTGTATTCGGTCTTGGTGTTGGTGATGTCGAGCTCGGCCACGAGCGGACCGTCCACATCGTCCAGACGAACTTCGATCTTGCCGCCGTAGAGATGACACGATGCGTCTATGTCGATGCTTTTCGCTCCATAGCCGAAGTCCACACCGCGCACCATGATGTATTCGCCGTCGTCTATGTCGGTGACAAACTGGTTCCATCTGTCGCGGGCCCAGATGTTCTTCGGCATTGTCTTGAGGCCGTAGCCCCAGGCCATAGTCTCGGCCTCAACCTTGCGGTAGGGATCGAACGTGCCGGTCTGGTTGAGCTCGCAGTCGAGGAAGTAGGGGAGTTCCACTATAGTGCCGTCGTCGTTGTATTTCATTTCGGCGGCGGATACCGACCTGCGTTCCGAATGCTCCTGGTCCTTGAGGCGCAGGATGTCGTAGTTGAGGCCGAAGCAGTATGATTTCCCCTTGTAGTCGATTATGCCGGGATGGTTGCCGCGTGTGCGGTGGGTGTGGTCCATGATGTGGCCCTTGTATTCCCATGGCCCCATGGGGCTGTCGCTCATCGCATATCCGATACCCTCCGGGCAGCATGTCGAGGCGAACGCCATGTAGTAGTGGCCGTCGCGCTTGTACATCCACGGGCCCTCCTGATAGTCGGTGATCTTGGGATGCTTCACTATCATGCCGTCGTGAGAGATCATGTCCTCGTTGAGCTTGACGCTGTATAGGTCAGGATTGCCCCAGTACATATAGGCCTGTCCGTCGTCGTCGATCCATACCGTCGGGTCGATGTCGTCCCAGTGCTCGGTCTGCCACACGAGCGGTTTGCCGATAGGGTCGGTGAAAGGTCCGTAAGGGCTGTCCGCTACAAGCACGCCGATGCCGTGGCCGTGGATCGGGCAGTACATATACCATTTGCCGTTGCGCTCCACCACGCATTCAGCCCAGGCTCCGTTGTCGCCCTTATACCATTTGAAATCCGCCAGCGAGGCTACCGCGCCGCGGTCCTGCCAGTTCACCATGTCGGTCGAGGTGTAGAGAAGCCAGTCTCGCATGTGGAAACCTCGGGCGTCGTCCTCGTCGTGGGTCGTGTAGAGATACACCGTGTCGCCATGCACGTAAGGTGCCGGGTCGGCTGTGTATTTTGTCTGGATCAGCGGCATGTTGAGATGCTCTCCGGCCGACAACGCCACCGGGATGGCGCACGCTGCGAGAGCGGACAGTAAAAGCAATTGTCTTGTATTCATAATAGATTGGGTTATTGTTGATAAAGAGTTTGGTTTGTAGGCGTTTTTGAGTGTAGGTGGTCAGCGTCTCACCGGTGTCTCCTCCATGAAGAGATACGAAGGTTCGTAGCCGCCGTAGTCCACCACTATTTTCTCAAACACGATTCCCTCGTCGAGCGGACGGATCGTGATCTCGTGCAGGCCGTCTGTTGTGGCTCCCGGAGTCAGGGTCACGTCTTTTTCCACTACGCGCCGTGCCACTGTCGGGTAGAACACGTCGTAGATGTTCTGAGGCTCTTCGTTGAGGTTGTGGTTGAAGTTGACGGTCTTTTCATCTCCGCCGTCGATGCTCACCGCATAGCGGTGCCCTTCCAGATTCTTGAAGGCGAGTGTTGACTTCACCACTACTTTCACGTTGACTTCTTTGGCGGAGTCCGGGAGCGCGAGGCGATAGGTGAGCGATGCGTTTCCGGCTGGCATGGTGTAGGGCGTGAGCGCAACTCCGCTCAGGGTTCTTCCCATGTCGGCATAGGTCTGCCATGTGTAGCCTTCCGGGGCGTCTGCCTTGTAGTAATGCTCCGCTTCCATCACCACCGCGCCGTTGCCGTCGGGCTGGAACACGTAGCGCCCCTTCATCTCATCCGGATTGTCGAAGCGGAATACTTCCGGCATGGTGTCGGCCGGGAAATTGTCGTTCCATGAGGTGTAGCCGATATGTTTCTGACTCATCATGCCGTCCCATTTTCCTCCGGCTATATCCTTGTTGTATTCATTCATGAGGCGGCCGTCGCGGGCGAAAGCTTTCTCAGCCCTGCCGGCCCAGATGTTGGCCGCCGGATTTCCCTCTTTATGCAGTTTGCGGTTCATGGACACCGAGTAGTACATGTCGTAGAGATTGGCCATCAGCTGCACCGGGAAAAGCACGATCTCGCGGTATGCGTCGCGGTATTCCGGCGCGAGGTCCATATACTGCCGCGTGGCCTCGGCCTCCAGACGCAGGAAGTCGTCGGTGACGTCTTTCCATTCCCCTGAGGTCAGGTTGTAGGTGTTCTGGTCGAGCATCTCGGGTGTGACGCGTCCTGCATATTTGCTGTAGAGATTGATGATGCGCGCGGCTTCGGCTGCCTGGGTGTCGCCAAACTGCTGCCGGCAGAAGTCGAGCGTATGGTCGGTGATGTGGTCGGCGTCATATTCCTTCGGATTCCATGCCATGTCCATGAAGAGGGTGATGGGATATTCCATCGGTTTCAGGTCGCCGACGTTGAGGATCCAGAGTTTGTCCACTCCGTAGTCGTAGGTCAGGTTGAGCTGTTCCCACATCCCCTGTATCGGGGTCACGTTGATGAGTTTCGAGTTGCGCGGCGCTCCCACGTAGTCCACGTGATAGTACATGCCCCAGCCTCCCGGATGCTTGCGTTCCTCCGCGTTGGGCAGTCGGCGCACGTTGCCCCAGTTGTCGTCGCAAAGCAGATATATCACGTCGTCGGGGGCGCGCAGTCCCTTGTCGTAGTAGTCGAGCACTTCCTTGTAGAGTGCCCAGAGCTGGGGAGTCTTCTCGGCTTTTCTGCCGGTCTCCTTGCTTATGATCTTGCGCTGGTTGCTGATGATTTTCTTTAGAAGGGCCACATCGGCGCTCTCGCTCATGGCCTCGTCGCCGTCGCCGCGCATGCCTATCGTCACTATGTCTTCCGT
>USNC01000068.1 GCA_900555915.1 uncultured Porphyromonadaceae bacterium
GAGATCGCTCAGTGTCTCGTGGGCTCGGAGATGTGTATAAGAGACAGTCATTAGATCAGTCGAGAGTAACGCTCAGGCCGAGACCACGGAGCTCATGCAGCAGCACATTGAGCGACTCGGGGATACCGGGATTCGGCATCGGGTCACCCTTCACGATAGCCTCATAAGCCTTGCTTCTGCCATTCACATCGTCAGACTTGATGGTGAGAATCTCCTGCAGGATATGGCTGGCACCGAATGCCTCGAGAGCCCAGACCTCCATCTCACCGAAACGCTGACCACCGAACTGGGCCTTACCGCCGAGCGGCTGCTGGGTGATGAGAGAGTAGGGACCGATGGAGCGTGCGTGCATCTTGTCTTCCACCATATGGCCGAGTTTGAGCATGTAGATCACACCTACGGTGGCGGGCTGGTCGAACCGGTCGCCGGTGCCGCCGTCGTACAGATAAGTCTTACCGTAGCGCGGCAGACCTGCCTTGTCGGTCCATTCATTGAGGTCGTCGAGACTTGCGCCGTCGAAGATAGGAGTAGCGAATTTCTCGCCGAGCTCACGGCCAGCCCATCCGAGAACGGTCTCGAAAATCTGTCCGAGGTTCATACGCGAAGGCACACCCAGAGGGTTGAGCACGATATCCACCGGAGTTCCATCCTCGAGGAAAGGCATGTCTTCCTGACGTACCACGCGGGATACGATACCCTTGTTGCCGTGGCGGCCTGCCATCTTGTCGCCGACACCGATCTTACGCTTCTTGGCGATATATACCTTCGCCATCTGCATGATGCCTGAGGGAAGTTCGTCGCCAATTGTAATGTCGAACTTTCTGCGGCGGAGTTCGCTGTCGATCTCTTTCGACTTGCGCAGATAGTTGGTGACGAGCTTCATGATCATGCCGTTGATGCGCTCGTCGTCGGTCCAGTTGCTGAGATTGACTGTCTCATATTTGAAATCGGCCCAGTTTACGCCGTTGAATTTCTGACCGGCGGCGACGATCTCATCGCCGAGGAAATCCTTGACACCGGCCGAAACCTGACCTTTGAGCAGTTTCTCCATCTTGGACACCATTATATCCTTGAGGTCGTCGAGACGATCCTTGTACTCACGGTCGAGCGCCTCGGTCTGTTCCTGGAGCGCCTTGCGGTTGGTCTTCGACTTGACAGCCTTAGAGAAAAGGTTGGTTCCGATCACCACGCCTTTCAGCGAAGGACTCGCCTTGAGCGAAGCATCCTTCACCTCGCCGGCCTTGTCGCCGAAAATAGCGCGCAGAAGTTTCTCCTCAGGAGTCGGGTCGCTCTCGCCCTTGGGAGTGATCTTACCGATCATGATATCGCCGGGCACCACATAAGCGCCTACGCGGATGATACCTCTGTCGTCGAGGTCCTTTGTAGCGTCTTCGCTTACGTTGGGGATATCGGAAGTGAGTTCCTCCATGCCGCGTTTTGTTTCGCGCACCTCGAGCGTGTACTCATCGACATGTACGGAAGTAAGGATATCTTCCTTTACCATGCGCTCGTTGAGCACGATGGCGTCCTCATAGTTGTAGCCTTTCCAGGGCATGAACGCCACCTTGAGGTTGCGGCCGAGGGCGAGTTCTCCGTTTTCAGTTGAGTATCCTTCTGTAAGAATGTCGCCCCTCTCCACTTTCTGTCCGACCTCGCATATAGGACGGAGGTCGATAGTCGTACCCTGGTTTGTGCGGCGGAATTTGGGGATTCTGTATTCCTTGAGCGCGGGTTCGAACTCCACGAATTCCTCGTCTTCCGTGCGGTCGTAATTGATCTTGATGCAGGTAGCGTCGACATATTCGATCGTACCTTTGCCTTCGGCCATGATCTGAGTGCGCGAGTCGCGGATAAGCTGGCCCTCGATACCTGTTCCGACGATAGGAGCCTCACTGCGCATCAGAGGCACGGCCTGGCGCATCATGTTAGACCCCATGAGTGCGCGGTTTGCGTCGTCGTGCTCCAGGAAGGGGATTAGCGAAGCCGCGATAGAAGCGATCTGTATCGGCGCCACATCCATCAGTTTGATATCCGACGGGGGCACGATTGGGAAGTCGGCATCCTGACGGGCCTTGACTTTGTCGCGGATAAAGGAACCGTCGTCGTTGAGCGGCGCATTACCCTGCGCAATGTTGAGACCTTCCTCCATCTCGGCAGTGAGATAGATCACATCCTCGTTCTTGAGATCGACCACACTGTTCTCCACTTTTCTGTATGGAGTCTCGATGAAACCGAGATTGTTGATCTTCGCGTAGACGCAGAGCGAGGATATCAGACCGATGTTAGGACCTTCAGGGGTCTCGATCGGGCAAAGACGGCCATAGTGAGTATAGTGCACGTCACGCACCTCGAAGCCCGCGCGCTCGCGGCTGAGGCCGCCGGGGCCGAGGGCGGAAAGACGGCGCTTGTGGGTGATTTCGGCAAGCGGGTTGGTCTGGTCCATGAACTGCGACAGCGCGTCGGTGCCGAAGAAGGAGTTGATGACGCCCGCTATGGTCTTGGCGTTGATAAGGTCGGTCGGGGTGAACACCTCGTTGTCGCGCACGTTCATACGCTCGCGGATGGTGCGGCTCATACGGGCGAGACCGACATTGAACTGATTGTAGAGCTGTTCGCCCACTGTGCGGACGCGGCGGTTGGAGAGGTGGTCGATATCATCCACATCGCTCTTATTGTTGATAAGTTCGATAAGATATTTGATGATCTCCACAATATCCTCACGTGTGAGCACCCTCACATCCATAGGAGTGGTGAGCGAGAGTTTCTTGTTGATTCTGTAGCGTCCTACGTCGCCGAGGTCGTAACGCTTCTCGCTGAAGAAAAGATTCTGGATTACTTCGCGAGCGGAAGCGTCATCTGGCGGCTCGGCGTTGCGGAGCTGCCTGTAGATATACTGGATTGCCTCGGTTTCGGAGTTGGAGCTGTCTTTTGAGAGAGTATTGAAGATGATGCTGTAGTCGATGGCGTTGGCATCCTCTTTCTCGAGGACAACGGTCTTCACGCCAGATTCGAGGATAGCATCGATGTTGTCTTCAGAGATTGCTATGCCGCGGTCGACCACCACCTCGTTGCGTTCGATGGTCATCACCTCGCCGATATCGTCGCTGCTGATATCCTCCACCCACGATTTAAGAACGC
Organism: uncultured Porphyromonadaceae bacterium; assembly: GCA_900555915.1. GTDB lineage: Bacteria > Bacteroidota > Bacteroidia > Bacteroidales > Muribaculaceae > Lepagella. The sequence continues at coordinate 3,139 of USNC01000068.1, forward strand.
GGGCGGCGAGTTTTCTACCCATCACTTTAGAGAGGTTTGTCTTGGTCACCTTCACTTCCTCGGCGAGGTCGAACACCTGGAGGATGTCCTTGTCGCTTTCAAGGCCGATGGCGCGCAGAAGAGTAGTGACCGGAAGTTTCTTCTTACGGTCGATGTAGGCATACATCACATTGTTGATGTCGGTAGCGAATTCTATCCAGCTTCCGCGGAAAGGAATAATGCGCGCGGAATAGAGCTTTGTTCCGTTAGCGTGCATGCTCTGGCCGAAGAAAACGCCGGGCGAACGGTGGAGCTGCGACACAACCACACGTTCGGCTCCATTGATGATGAAAGTGCCCTGGTCAGTCATGTAAGGGATGGGACCGAGATAGACGTCCTGAATACTTGTAGCGAAATCCTCGTGATCCGGATCCGTACAATACAGCTTAAGCTTAGCCTTCAGAGGGACACTATAGGTGAGTCCCCTCTCAAAGCATTCATCGATGGAATAGCGAGGAGGATCGATGTAATAGTCGAGAAATTCGAGGACGAAGTTGTTGCGGGTGTCCGCAATGGGGAAGTTTTCGGAGAACACCTTGTAGAGACCTTCGTTCTTTCTATTCTCGGGCGGGGTGTCGAGCTGGAAGAAATCCCTGAAGGATTTGAGCTGTACCTCAAGAAAATCCGGGAATGGATACGGATTCTTCACTGACGCGAAGTTCACGCGAGGTTTTGCATTTGTATTCTTTGACATATGATAAGATTAATCGTTGGCAAGCCAAATGTTAGGAGCGAAAACGCGCCTGAAATCTTTAAAAAGTGTTAAACTGACGTAAAAATAATTAAAACTCAAATAATTAGGAACGTCAATATACACAAATAATTTTCAGACTGCCGGGCACAGAAAAAGCCGGAATCTGAAAATCTGCATTTTAGGCGAGTCACAATCCGCATGACAAGCGGAGGCGACAAGGCTTAGGATGCACTATGGGGAGATATAAATTGATAGATTCCCCTGCGCGAGGCAGGGGAATCGTATCATATAGCGTAATAGAGATTACTTAAGTTCAACCTCAGCGCCAGCTTCTTCGAGCTGCTTCTTGAGGCCTTCAGCGTCAGCTTTGGGGAGCTGCTCCTTAACCACGCTGGGAGCGCCGTCAACGAGTTCCTTAGCTTCCTTAAGGCCGAGGCCAGTGAGTTCCTTCACGAGCTTAACTACAGCGAGTTTGCTTGCGCCGGCTGCTTTGAGGATAACGTCGAAGTTAGTTTTTTCTTCAGCTGCGGGAGCGCCTGCTGCCGGACCAGCTGCTACTGCTACTGCTGCAGCTGCGGGTTCGATACCGTATTCGTCCTTGAGGATCTGAGCGAGTTCGTTTACTTCCTTTACAGTGAGGTTTACGAGCTGTTCTGCAAATGCTTTCAAATCTGCCATTTTTGTATAGTTTTTTATTTATTTTACGATTGTGGTTATTATTTGTTGGAGAGTGTTTCCAGAATACCGTGAAGTTTTCCGGCGCCACTGTTGAGGGCTGAGATAACGTTCTTAGCAGGCGACTGGAGCAATGCCACAACGTCGGCGATAAGTTCGTTCTTGCTCTTGATAGCGGCCAGGGTATCCAACATTTCCTCGCCGACATAAACGCTTTCTTCTACATAAGCACCCTTGAGAGCGGGAAGCGTTTCCTTCTTGTCGCGGAACTTCTTGATCATCTTCGCAGGAGCATTACCTACGTTAGAGAGAAGAAGTGTAGTTTCGCCGTGAAGGAGTCCGTAGAGTTCGGAATAGTCGAGTTCGCTTGCCTCAAACGCTTTCTTGAGAAGAGTGTTCTTAACGCACATCATCTTGATGCCGTCCTGGAAGCAAGCGCGACGCAACGCGCTTGTCTTTTCTGCATTCAGACCGGAGGACTGAACGAGATAAACGCAGCTATACTCTTTAAGAGTGTCGCCGATCTTCTGGATCAGCAGAGTCTTATCTTCTTTCTTCATCTTGAGTGTCGTTTTGAGGGTTATTCATCTATGCTCTTAGTGTCAACCTTCACACCGGGGCTCATGGTGCTCGAAAGATAGATGCTCTTGATATATGTACCTTTTGCGGTAGCGGGTTTGAGCTTGATAAGAGTGTTGATAAACTCTTTGGCATTGTCGCGCATGGCAGCGGCGTCGAAAGACACCTTGCCGATAGAAGCGTGAACGATACCGGTCTTGTCGACCTTGAAGTCGATCTTACCCTGCTTCACCTCCTTAACGGCCTTAGCGACATCCATAGTCACAGTACCGCTCTTGGGGTTAGGCATAAGGCCGCGGGGGCCGAGGATACGGCCGAGGGGGCCGAGCTTACCCATTACCGAAGGCTGAGTGATGATAACGTCTACATCAGTCCAGCCACCTTTGATTTTCTGAAGATACTCGTCGAGACCAACGTAGTCTGCGCCAGCTTCCTTAGCAGCTGCCTCAGCATCGGGGTTGCAGAGTACGAGGACACGCACTTCCTTACCGGTGCCGTGGGGCAGCGAGACAACGCCGCGCACCATCTGGTCAGCCTTACGGGGATCGACACCAAGGCGAACATCGATATCAAGAGAAGCGTCGAATTTAGTAAAGGTAATTTCCTTAACCTTTTCAGCAGCTTCTGCCAAAGTGTATGCTTTCCCAGCTTCAATCTTGCCTAAAGCCAACTTTTGATTTTTTGTCAGTTTACTCATTCTAATTGAAGTTTATTAGTTATTAACCGGGAACTCCCCTTTTACAGCGATACCCATACTACGAGCTGTACCAGCAACCATTTTCATAGCAGCTTCGACAGTAAAACAGTTCAAGTCAACCATTTTGTCCTGAGCAATCGTACGAACCTGTTCCCAAGTAATCTCGGCAATTTTCTTACGGTTAGGCTCAGCAGAACCACTCTTTACCTTAGTCAATTCAAGTAATTGAATAGCAACGGGAGGAGTCTTGATTACAAAATCGAAAGACTTATCTGCGTAGTAAGTGATAATCACAGGAAGAATTTTTCCTGCTTTGTCTTGGGTTCTGGCGTTGAATTGCTTGCAAAACTCCATGATGTTGATTCCCTTAGAACCCAAAGCAGGTCCAACGGGAGGTGATGGATTTGCCGCGCCTCCTTTAATCTGTAATTTGATTAGTCCAGCAACTTCTTTAGCCATTTTTTAATTGATTTATATATAAACATTAATGAAGAATACTACAGCGTAACACCTGTATTATTCTTTTTCAACTTGCATAAAGCCCAATTCGAGCGGAGTTTTCCGTCCGAATATCTTTACCATAACCTTAAGTTTCTTCTTCTCGGTGTTCACTTCTTCAATGATACCACTGAATCCGCTGAACGGGCCGTAATTTACTTTCACAGTTTCACCGACTATATACGGGATGTTCAGTTCTTCACTGGCATCCTGCAATTCGTCCACCGTACCAAGTATACGATTCACTTCCGATTGTCTCAGAGGAACAGGTTTATCCGATCCACCCAAGAATCCAATCACATTAGGAGTATTTCTCAAGTGATGAGCGACCTCACCTACCAGAGCAGCCTCCACCAAAACGTAACCAGGGAGATAACTTCTCTCTTTCACAATTTTCTTTCCATTGCGAACCTGATAAACCTTTTCGGTAGGAATCAATACCTGAGATACATAATCACCAAGGTCGCTGTTTTTAATATCAGCTTCAAGGTATTCCTTCACCTTAGCTTCTTTTCCGCTAATAGCACGCAGAACGTACCATTTCTTTTCAATCTCAGACATTTCCCTCGTTTTTTAGTGTGGATAAATAATTTTCTCCATTACGTTCTGGAAACAGAAGTCCATCGCAAATACTACCAGAGCAATAAGCAGGGAAGCATATAAAACAACTACTGCACTGTTAGTAAGTTCAGAATACGTAGGCCACGATACTTTATGTACAAGTTCGTCGTAAGTTTCTTTAAAATAAGCTACAATCTTCTTCATTTCAAAAATATTAGCACGGGAGGAGAGGCTCGAACTCCCGACACCCGGTTTTGGAGACCGGTGCTCTACCAACTGAGCTACTCCCGTGTTTGCGG
>USNC01000069.1 GCA_900555915.1 uncultured Porphyromonadaceae bacterium
TCGGAGATGTGTATAAGAGACAGGTCTTGTCATTCCTCTGGCTATGCTTGCCTCGGTGGTTCAACTCGACGAGGCATGGCTCACCCTGAAGACTCCCGGCTATATCTATTCCAACACTTTAGGATATCTCTTCACGCTGACGATGATATGGATATTCAGGATCTCAGAATCGAGAAAAGGTCTTGCCTTCTGCGTGCCGGGGCTCATTTCCCTCACCTACTGCTTTTCGGGATTCTACGGACTCATGGCCACAGTGATCTGCCTTGTGATCCTGGGCGTGGTGGCCATACGCGAGAAGGACCGCAAGGCTATCCCGGTGATCGCGATCACCGCGGCACTGGTCATGATCACTCCGCGCCTCTACTTCATGTATTGGCACGGCACAACCGTAGACAACGACTATCTTCTGCTCAAAGGTCTGCCGGAACTTCTGTTTGAATCTTTCGACATATATCTGTGGCTCCCCTTCGTGGTGGCTTCCGACTGGCTTATTCTGCTCGCCATCACAGGCAGTGTGAAGTGGACTCATGAGTCGCGTCTGACATTCTGGACAAGCGCCATTGTCTTCGCTCTCGGTATCTTCTGGGTTGCAAGGGCTGACCGCAAGAGCGAGCCGCTGCGAGCCTCTGTGCTCATGATGCGATTCATCGAGCAACACAACTGGCAGGCCATCAACAACATCATGCTGCGGCTCAGGGAATCGCCAAACCATACGATGCTTGTCATAAACAATCTGGCCAATGCCAGCCAGGGCAAGAAAACTATCAATCTGCCCAGGTTCACTCCCAAGCCGGCCGACGGACGTCATAACGAAGACTTCACAATGACGGTTTTTGTCGATGTGCCTGTAAATTATTATCTCGGCCACAACAATGATTCCTACCGCTGGTGTATGGAACACACCGTACAGTATGGCAAACGGGTTTTCTTCCTGAAGTATATGGTGAAAAACGCCATAGTAAACGGAGAATACGAACTGGCTCGGAAATACAACGACATACTCAAGCGCACTATGTTCCACCGCCAATGGGCTGCCGATATGGAGAAATACTTAGATAATCCCTCGCTGACCGACAGCAACGAGGAATTCAGGGCAATCCGCGGAAATCAGTCTTGACGTGCGGGGATGGCGGCTTCGCGTATGCGACCGACAATGTCAGGACGACTGAACGCAACGGGGGCAACGAGAAATTCCGGCACGTTGTATGATTTCATCAGGCGGCTGTAGTAGCCGGGATCTTCCTGCGGCACCACAAACGCTTTGCTGTCGCGGCCATCCTTGTCGATGTATGCGATATAAGGGCGGGTGTAGCTGCCATCGTCGCGGCGTGAACTGAACACGATCCACCGCGAATTGGACGACCATGAGTGATAACTTTCGGCACGGGGCTGTTGGCACTCGACAATGCCCTCTCCTCACCCGACCGGAGATCGGTCAGATACAGATCGCTCTCATCATGCCAGATATGGAACGAGCCGAAGGGTGCCTTGCAATAAAGCAGGAAGCGGCCGTCGGGCGACACCCTCGGAAGAAGCGCGCTTTCCAGACCTGAGGAGGATCCGACCACAGTGTCGGCCTCGGAAAACGCACCTGTCGCACGGTTGAATCCCCGGCGAACAATGTCATAGCGGATCTTTTCGGTGTGCTCGCCGATATTGTCGGGGGTGACACCTTCCGGATATGCGGCCACCGAGTAATAGAGATGGTCGCCATCTGGACTCCAGCACGGATAGGTTTCGAGCAGCGCGGCATCGGCCGCTATGTTCCGTATCTCATGGGTTTTCATGTCGTAAAGTATAAGATCGGAAGCTGTGTCAAACACCTCCGCCTTCTGTCTGCCACGGGCCGGAAACTTCTGGGCTGTGCCGTTGGTGGAAAAAGCCACAATATCAAGACTGGGATGCCATGCGGGGTACACTCCGGCCGAGATGGTGCTGTCGGTCTTCAGATTGACTTTCACCACCGAGTCTCCCGCCATGATGAAAGTGCCCCCTTCGGCTCCTCTTGTGTGAAAAAGAGAGGCATGGTCGCGGTAATGGTTGCGCGGCACATGGCAATTGATGCAATATCCCCGCCGCTCATGGCATGGCGCGGGATTGTTCCACACCACAGACTCATCAAAGCCGGTCAGATCCCGCTGATTGATGGTGAGACCGGAAAAATGTTCATACGATGGCTCTATGAGACGATATGTGATATAGCGGTCGATCTCTTCTCCGGCCACGGTATTGACAAAGTCGTAACGCCGCCATGAGTCTCCGTTGCGCACATACACCTCAAACTCCACCTGACCTCCCCTCGATGCCTCCAGAAGTTCATGCCAGTCATCCTCGTCCCAACGGATTGTCTTTCCGCCGGCTGTCAGTGACTTTCCACCGGTAGCGACCGCTCGGACCACATATTCATCTCCCTCCATATCAATCTCAAAATTAAGCGGGGCGATGTTGGGAGGCATGACGATATCAGCGTAGTCAGGCACAATCGCAGGCCCGGCGCCGGCAACCTCAACATTGCCGGAAGGCACGGACGGAGAGGCACAAGACCCCACTGCCATCACAGACAGCAACGCCATGCACCAACGGAAGAAGAAAGAAACCTTCAACCGGCCGCTCCAGTCGCCGCAGATGTCTGCGGCCAAAATCGGCTGAACAGCCGACATCATCACCGCCAAAACCTGTAATATGCGTTTCATTTCAAGTTTGTAATCCAATCATTGTTCAATGCTACAAAGGTATAAAATAAATGTCACATACACAAGCACCCCGGCCGACTTACTAAAGCCTGCCGGAGTGCACTCCATGTATAAAATATATGCGTCGTGTGTTATCAGTCGGTGAGTTCTGAGGGAAGAATCGGCATGGCGCCTTTCCGTGTGCAGACAAATGCGGAGGTGCGCACAGCGCATGAGTGTGCCTCCGCAACCGACTTACCCTTCAGTATGCTGGCTATGAAGGCTGCCGTGAATGAGTCGCCGGCACCTACGGTGTCAGCTACCTCAACCATCGGTGTGGGCTGGAACGACACATTGCCGGGAGTGAAGACGTAGCTGCCGTTGACACCACACGTGAGGATCAGCATCTTGAGATTATACTTGCCGAGAAGAATCCAGCACTTGTCCTGAAGGTCGATGCCGGGATAGCCGAACATACGGCTTACAGTCACCAGTTCCTCATCGTTGATCTTCAGGATATTGCAACGCTTCATCGAGTTGCAGAGAATATCCTTGTTGTAGAAGCCCTGACGAAGGTTGACATCGAACACCACGAGGCTCTCAGCAGTCAGCGGCATCACGTCGAGGAAACGGTTGATAGTCTCGCGCGAAACGACATTCCTCTGCGCCAGCGATCCAAAGCAAACCGCTTTCGTATTGGCGGCGAGTTCCTCGAGTTCCTTGTTGAACGGTATGTTGTCCCAAGCCACATTTTCTTTAATCTCATACTGCGGGATTCCGGCCTGATCAATCTCCACCTGCACTGTGCCTGTGGGATATGGCACCTTGGCTATCATCTGGTTGAGACCCTTCGATGTGAGATTCTCCAGTATTTCATTTCCGAGAGCGTCATCGCCTACGGCACTAACCACACATCCGGGAAGACCGAACTGCGACACATGATATGCGAAGTTGGCGGGAGCGCCACCGATTTTCTTTCCTTCGGGGAGAATGTCCCAGAGAGCCTCTCCCATACCTACTACATAGTTTTTCATAACGCTATAATATAGATTTCAATGTTTGTATCAGTTGTTTTTGATTTTGAATGTATAGAAAAGCAGATAGGCCACGCCTACAGTCATGACTGCCACAGCGCCCGCGACACCTACGGCATCCTGAGCAAATCCCATGGCAAGAGGGAAGACCGTGCCTCCGAAAAGACCCATTATCATCAGACCCGACACCTCGTTTTTCTCATTTGGATTGTTGTTGAGAGCCTGGGCGAACACCACAGAGAAGATATTGGAATTTCCGAATCCTATGCAGGCGATCGCCGTGAGAATCACAGCCTGCGAAGAACCGAGAAACAACCCTGCCATTCCGGCAAGCATACAGCATACGCTGACCGCGAAAAACGCGCGGGCCGGGAACTTAGCGAGAGCCCAGCTTCCAAGCAGGCAGCCTCCGGTGCGGAAATAGAAATATATCTGGGTGCCGATCACGGCCTCCTCCACGGAGAGCCCGAAACGCTCGGAAAGGATCTGCGGTGCGAATGTATTGGTGCCGACATCGATTCCCACATGACACATGATGCCGATGAAGCAGAGCAGGACAAACGGATTGGCGAGCAATCTGACACACTCGATCACCCCTGTCACCTTGTCGGCGCGCTCCTCACGAATCGGAGTTGCGGCGAGCATGGAGATGGAGAGGAGGCACACAATGCCGAAGACAGGAAAGAGCGCTCTCCAGCCAAGGCCGAACGTCGGCATAAGAGACGCCGCGCCCCATGCCATCAGATAAGGAGCAAGCAATGACGCAAGCGCCTTCACAAACTGGCCGAAGGTAAGGGTAGACGCCAGGCGTCCGGGATTGATAAGACCGGATACAAGCGGATTGAGCGAAGTCTGCATCACGGCGTTGCCGATGCCGAGAAGAGAGAACGCAGCAAGCATGGTGTAGTAGCCATTTCCGAACACCGGAATCAGCAGCGACACCAGAGTGAGCACCAAGGACAGCATCACCGTCTTTTTCCTTCCGATCTTATTCATCAGCATTCCCGTGGGCACCGAGAAAATAAGGAACCAGAAAAATACGAGCGAGGGGATGAATCCGGCCTGGGCCGCTGAGAGACCGAGGTCGTCTTTCACAAAATTAGTGGCTGAGCCTACCAGATCCACGAATCCCATGGTGAAGAAACACAGCATCACGGGGATAATCTGCATCACGAACGATTTGCTGTCTGCTTTTATCTGTTGTTGGGTAATTTCCATTTTCAGTTAAGTTTAAAGTTTAAGGTTTAAAGTTTAAGGTTTAATTTAACGGGAACATGGCTGGAGATAACTTTACAACCCGCAGAATTCACTTGTAAAACCTTACTTTCCTTATTTATCTTGCTTTCCTTATTTAAGGGAATATATCTTGAGATTCTTCACTCTGGCTTTGCCTTTGGCTGTGGAGAATGAAATAGACGAATATGGCTCCGTAGGGAATACGAGATTAGTCTGCACGAATCTGCCGTTATCGCCGAAGACCTCGATGCTCGAACGGTCGATGTAGATCCGGAGCGAGATCTTACCGTCGCTCTCGAATGTAGGCGACACCGTCACGGCCGGGAAATTGTCGTTGAAATCCACCAACCCGCTACGTGTGCGGTCGAAACTCAGGATGTGCTTCTCAGGATCATATTCCATATCCACCCTGTCGCCGGACTTGCCGGCAAGAGTGATTTTTACAGGATTTGAATTGTTTGCCTCAATATCACACAGAATCTCGCAGACACCACTTTCGGCTGAAGGAAGTTGGAATGTCGTGGGTCGGGAAGATATTCTCGCCCCGGATTTGCTTACCGTCAGCCGGTCGCGAAGCGAAAGCAATTCGGGTGAGGGAGTCGACGAAGCGTAGACCAGTCCGTCATCGCCACGGAAAAGACCCATGTCGCGGGGCAGAGTGTTGGCGCTGCGGAACTGCACGGTCGGCACATCGGCTGCATACTGCCAGTTGCTCATCCATCCGATAGCGACACGGCGGCCGTCGGGAGCATCGCTCCAACTTACGAGCGCATAGTTGTCTTTGCCGTAATCAAGCCATTTGACAGGGACATTGCCGTCAGCATCGGTGTCGACAGTGAATTTACGGCCGTCCCATTCTCCTGTGAAATACTGTATTCCGGAGCCGCCGAAGGGGCCACCCGGGTTGATATTGCAGATGAGCACCCATTTCTCATCGTCAGTGCCTTCCACCGGGAGCCTGAACAAGTCAGGGCATTCCCATACGCCATCCTGAGCGCCGAGGCCTTTGCCGAAACTGCTCTGCAGAGTCCAGTGGATCAGATCAGGAGAAGTGAAGAAGAGCATCTCATGGTCGAGGGCGTGGGCAAGCACGAGGTTCCACTCGGAAGTCTCCTCGTTCCAGAACATATTGGGGTCGCGGGCCTCGGAATCGAGTGTTATTATCGGATTGCCGGGATATTTGGTGAAAGTCATTCCGTTGTCGCCGCTGTGGGCGAGGCTCTGCATCTGGCGGGTTCCGGCCGACGTATATATAGCTACTACCTCATCCTTCCCGAACCCGGCGGTATTGTCATGATCCACTACCGAACTACCGCTGAAAATCATGCCGAGACCGTCGGGTATGATAGCCAGTGGCTCATGATTCCAATGCACGAGGTCGGTCGAAGTGGAGTGTCCCCATGTCATGTTCTGCCATTTTGACCCGTAAGGATTATATTGATAATAGAGATTCCATACTCCATCCTTATAGAACATGCCGTTCGGATCGTTCATCCAGCCCCAGAGGGGAGCGTGATGATACACCGGGCGGTATTTGAGTTCGGTATCCTTCATGTCGGGAGAATCGACCACAGTCATCGCCGACCAGCATACATTGCTGGAATAATCACGTACAGACTCACGCCCCTGCGGACCGGAGAGCACATCGAGTATCACATCCTTCCCTTTGTAAGGGGCAAGATTGAAAGGCACGAGAAAATCAGTCTTCGACTCAGCGAGACGCACATTGATAGTCTCGGCGATATTGCCGTCGACAAGCACATTGATGCGTGCGTCTTCCTTGCTTTCCTCTACCGGAAGCATCAGATATCTGTCACCGCCCGACACCCGCACAAGAGTGTTGTTGCCACCCAGATGATTGATGACGGGCTTCTCTGCTTCGACCGACGGAGCCATCGCCAAAGCGAGAGCCACTGTCATGATTGTTTTGGTCATTCGAATTTTATTCATTTTTATCTAATATAAGTTTTTACTTCAATTTCATGATATCATCCCCTCCCACTTCCTCCATGGCCGGAAAGGCCTTCGGGAAGAGTGGTCCGCGAGTGCCGCTGACCGGCAGGGCACCCGGCGGAGCCACAGAACAAAACCTAACAATCTTCTTACCTTAATACCTATCCGGAGCGCCTGCACTAATAAATAACCTGACTAACCAACCTAAAATGGCGCAACCGGAGATTCAATCAAACCCTGTCTCTTATACACATGTCCG
>USNC01000070.1 GCA_900555915.1 uncultured Porphyromonadaceae bacterium
CGAGATCGCTCAGTGTCTCGTGGGCTCGGAGATGTGTATAAGAGACAGCTCGTGGAGCGTCTCAATTTCGTCATCAGCAACGACTTCGTGCGTCTTCCCTACACCGAGGGTGTGCGCATTCTTGAGGAGAGCGGCAAGAAGTTCGAATTCCCCGTCTACTGGGGCGTCGACCTCGCTTCGGAGCATGAACGCTACCTCGTGGAGGAACACTTCAAGAAGCCCGTCATACTCACCGACTATCCGAAGGAGATCAAGGCCTTCTACATGAAACTCAACGACGACGGCAAGACCGTGCGCGCCATGGACGTCCTCTTCCCGAAGATCGGCGAGATAATCGGCGGCAGCCAGCGTGAGGAAGACTATGCGAAACTGAAGCAGCGCATGGCCGACCAGGGACTGGAAGGCATGGACTGGTATCTCGACACCCGCAAGTTCGGCTCTGTGCCCCACAGCGGTTTCGGTCTCGGTTTCGAACGCCTCATCCTCTTCGTGACCGGCATGCAGAACATCCGCGACGTCATCCCCTTCCCCCGCTATCCGAACAACTGTGAATTCTGATATATTCAAGTTTCGCAGGCTCAACTCGAAGGTTATAAGGTCATAGGTTATGAGGTTAGTTTGTTTGAGGCTTGTCTCAGAGCTTAAATTAGGATTATAATTTTTAATTAAAGTTGAAGATGCGAAACATCAGTAAGATATTACTGCTGATATCTGTAATGATATCCCTCTCCTGCAGCCTGACCGCTCAGGAGAGGACCGATTCCGCCGCCACCTATGATGACGGCGGTCCGCTCGTCGTCAGCATAGTGACGTGTGCCCCGGGTCCCGACGTCTACGAACTGTGCGGACACGCGGCCCTGCGTATCAGAAACGAGAGGATGGACTCGGTGTGGAACTACGGTATCTTCGATTTCACATCGCCCAATTTCATCTACCGCTTCTGCAAGGGGCAGACCGACTATATGGTCTACGGCTATGAATTCAGCCGATTTATGCCGGTCTATATGCGGCGCGGCTCCACAGTGACCGAGCAGGTGCTCGACCTCACGCAGGAAGAGGCGGAGCGTCTGCGCCGGCTGGTGCAGACCGAGGCTCTTCCGGCCAACAGGGTCTACCGCTACAACTACGTGCTCGACAACTGCGCCACACGCCCCTGGATGCGTATGAAGCAGGCGGCCATGCGCCCCATCGAGATGCACGATTCGCTGCATTTCGCAACTTTTCGCGATGAAATGCGTTATTACCACCGGAACTATCCCTGGTATCAGTTCGGCATAGACCTCGCGCTGGGCGGCGGTCTTGACAGGCCGCTGGAGAAAGAGGAGGACACATTCGCACCTCCCGTGCTCGCTTCCCGGCTGGAGAAAGCCACAATAGGGGGAGAGCCGCTGGTTAAGACTACCGAAGTCATATTCGCCGGCATGGACGACGCCACACTGCCAGCCACGCCGTGGTGTCTGACGCCGATGGCGGCGGGCTCGGTTCTCCTTGCCGCTTCATGCCTCGCGGCATTCATGGCCTTCAGGCGCAACCGCTACTGGCGCTGGCTCATATCCGGATATTTCACGCTCGCCGGCCTGGCCGGATGCGTGCTGACTTTCCTTGTATTCGTCTCCGAGCATGAGGCCACTTCTCCCAACTGGCTCCTGCTCTGGCTGAATCCCCTGCAGCTGATACTCGCGGCGGGGGTGTGGCTGCGCCCATGGCGCACCCCGGTGATCTGGCTCGCGAAATACAATGTAGAGATGCCGCTTCTGATGGCAGGCATCGGCACATGTCAGTGGCTGATGACGGCCACGGGCCACTCCGACTTCGTGATCCAGCGGCTGAATCCGGCGGCATGGCCGATGATTCTCGCGGCGATCCCCCTCGCACTCACTATACTGTATCATCTTAACGCGCTTAAACTCAACAGAAATAAATGAACAGACTATTGACATCCGTGCTATGCGGCCTCGTGGGTTTCACCACGGTGGTGATGGCCGATCCCTCGCGCCCGAAACTCGTCGTGGGGATCGTAGTCGACCAGTTGCGCACGGATTATATAGATTTTCTAAAGTCGCGCTTCGGAAAAGAGGGTTTCAACCTTCTCATAGGCAATGGTCTGTATCTGAAGAATGTGGATTTCGACGTCAAGGATCTCGACCGCGTCAACTCCACCGCCATAATCTATACGGGCAACTATGCCCCCGCTTCGGGTATACCGGCGGCAAAGGTGTTCGACCCCGCGTCGAAATTTCCGCTTCCGGTGCTTCACGACGCCGGCACATTGGGCAACTTCACCAACGAGACCTTCAGTCCGCAGGCCCTCCGGCTCTCGACCATCAGCGACGAACTGGCCATCGACGGCGTGGGACTGGGAGCCATCTACAGCGTCGCGCCCGACCCGATGCAGGCCATAATAATGAGCGGCCATGCAGGGAGCAGCGCTTTCTGGATAGCCGACGAGAGCGGCAAATGGGCCACCACCACCTACTACAGGGAAGTGCCGCCCGTGATAACGCAGCGCAACTACCGCACTCCGCTCGCCGAGCGGCTCGACACCATGGTGTGGACTCCCAGCACTCCGCTCGATTCCTACGACGGAGTGCCGGCGCAGAAGAAATATTTCCCGTTCAGACATGCTTTCCCGCCGAAAGACCCTGAGCGCTACGAGAGGTTCAAGCAGTCGGCGCTGGTGAATACTGAAATCACCGACGTCGCCATCGACTACATAAAGACCCTTCAGCTCGGGCAGCGCGGCGACGTGATCGACATGCTCAACATCGGCTACACCGCTGCCCCCTACAAGGCCGCCACCGACGGCGACATGCGCCTCGAACTCCAGGATGCCTACCTGCGTCTCGACGGCCAGCTGCAGCGACTGTTTGCGGCAGTGAAGGAGTATGTGGGGCTCGACAACACGCTCATCTTCCTGTCGTCGACCGGCTACTACGATGATTCCGCCGCCGACGACGCGCGTTTCCGTATCCCTACCGGCACATTCTCGATGAAGCGAGCCGTGTCGCTGCTCAATTCCTATCTTAGCGCGCAGCACGGCAACGACCAGTATGTCGACGGAAGTTTCCGCAACATGATATATCTCGACCATGCCACCATAGAGCGTCATGGTCTGAGCCTTGCCGACGTGCGCCGCGACGCCCGCGATTTCCTCGTGAGGATGAGCGGAGTGGCCGACGTGAAGTCGCTCACCGACATAATAGGGGAGACCACCCCCGAGCTGCGCGCCCTGAGCCGCAGCATAGATCCCAAGACCTGCGGCGACCTGCGTCTTGAATTCGCCCCCGGGTGGACCGTCAACGACGACGTGCGCATCCCTGTCGGAAAGTGGCAGGTGAGGCAGGCAAACCCCGCCACTCCGGCCTTCATCATGGCTCCAGGAGTGCCGGTGCAGACGGTCACCACGCCCGTGAGCGCCGCCGCAATAGCGCCCACCGTATGCTCGGTGATGCGCATCAGGAGTCCTAACGGTGCATATGCCACCCCTCTCTCTTGGTAATCTCGATTATTTTCATTACCTTTGCAAATTAATCGGAACCGCCGCCCCGGCGACGGCCGGGCTTATTAAAAGTTTAAAGGAGTGGAAGTTCTGCGCTTCCTTCCGGCATATGACACAAAAATACTAAAAACTCTCATAAAATGGGATTCTCAAATATACTCAAATCAATTTTCGGCGATCAGAGCGAGCGCGCTGTGCGTCCTCTCTGGAATCGCCTCCAGAAGGAGATAAACCCTATTTCCGAACAGATCCGCGACATCTCCGACGATGAACTGCGCGGACGCATCAACGCTATCCGCGACGACATCCGCGGCGAGGCAAAGACCTACAAGGACAAGATGGCCGACATCCGCGCGCAGATCGAGACCATGGAGTTTGACAAGCGCGAGCCATACTGGAAAGAGATCGACACGCTGAAGGAAGACATGTTCAAGATGTATGCCCTCAAGCTCGACGCCGCTCTTCCGGAGGTGTTCGCAGTGATAAAGGAGACTGCAAGGCGTTTCGCCGGCAATGAGACCATCACGGTGACCGCCAGCGACGCCGACCGCGAACTCGCGGCCCAGGGCAAGGACTTCATCTCCATCGAGGGCGACAAGGCCATATACCGCAACTCGTGGGTGGCCGGCGGCAACCTCATGACATGGGACATGGTGCACTACGACGTGCAGCTTATCGGCGGCATGGTGCTTCACGGAATCCTACAGGGCGACAAGACTTCCAACAATATAGCCGAGATGGCCACGGGCGAGGGCAAGACCCTCGTGGCGACTCTACCGGTATTCCTCAACGCGCTCACAGGCGAGGGCGTGCACGTGGTGACGGTCAACGACTATCTGGCGAAACGAGACTCCGAATGGATGGGGCCGCTCTATCAGTTCCACGGCCTTACGGTGGCCTGCATCGACAAGACTGAGCCCAACTCCCCCGAACGCCGCCAGGCTTACCGCTGCGACATCACCTTCGGCACCAACAACGAGTTCGGCTTCGACTATCTGCGCGACAACATGGCGACCCAGCTCACCGACCTCGTGCAGCGCGACGAGCATTATTACGCCATAGTCGACGAGACCGACTCCGTGCTTATCGACGACGCCCGCACGCCTCTCATCATATCCGGTCCTATCCCGAAGGGCGACGACCAGATGTTCAACGAGTTCAAGCCTAACGTTGAGAAGGTGATCAACGCGCAGCGCAAGCTCGCGCAGGGTCTGCTTCTTGAGGCAAAAGACAAGATCGCAGCCGCCATGAGCGGAGATCCCGAACAGGTGAAGAAATTCGACAAAGGCGACGGCAAGAAGCCGCTCACCGCGCAGGAACTGCTCGAGGACGGCGGTCTCGCACTCTTCCGTGTCTACAAGAGTCTGCCGAAGCACGGCCCGCTCATCCGCTACCTCAGCGAGGAGGGTATAAAGCCGATACTGCTCAAGACCGAAGAGAAATACATGCAGGACAACAACCGCGACATGCCCATAGCGGTGGAGCCGCTCTTCTTCGTGGTAGACGAGAAAAACCACAGCATCGAACTCACCGACAAGGGCATACAGGTGCTCACCGACACTACTCAGGACCCGGAATTCTTCGTGCTCCCCGACATCACCTCGCAGCTTTCGCAGGTTGACAACATGGAGGGGACCGAAGAGGAGAAGCACCAGCGCAAGGACGACCTCCTTCAGGACTACAGCGTGAAGTCGGAACGTGTGCACACCGTCAACCAGCTTCTCAAGGCATACACCCTTTTCGACAAGGATGTGGAATACGTGATCGACGACAACAAGATCAAGATCGTCGACGAGCAGACCGGGCGTATCATGGAAGGGCGCCGCTATTCCGACGGACTGCACCAGGCCATCGAGGCCAAGGAAGGTGTGAAGGTGGAGGCCGCCACACAGACCTACGCCACCATCACGCTGCAGAACTACTTCCGCATGTACCGCAAACTCGCGGGCATGACCGGTACGGCAATGACGGAGGCCGGCGAGTTCTACGACATCTACAAGATGGAGGTAGTGGAGATTCCGACCAACCGCCCCGTGATCCGCGACGACATGAAAGACCGTGTCTACCGCACAAAGAAAGACAAATACAACGCAGTCATCAAGGAGGTTGAGGACATGGTGAAGATAGGGCGTCCGGTACTCGTAGGCACCACATCGGTGGAGATTTCCGAACTTCTGAGCCGTATGCTCCAGATGCGCAAGATTCCCCACCAGGTGCTCAATGCGAAGCTGCATCAGAAGGAGGCGGACATCGTGGCGCAGGCCGGCAAGCCGGGCACTGTCACCATCGCCACCAACATGGCGGGCCGAGGCACCGACATCAAGCTCACTCCCGAGGTGAAGGAGGCGGGCGGTCTGGCCATCATCGGCACCGAACGCCATGAGTCGCGCCGCGTCGACCGTCAGCTCCGCGGCCGCGCCGGCCGTCAGGGCGACCCGGGAAGTTCGGTGTTCTTCGTGTCGTTTGAAGACAACCTCATGCGTCTTTTCGCAGGCGAGCGTATATTCAAGATGCTCGACAAGATGGGATTCGAGGAGGGTGAGATGCTTGAGTCGAAGATGCTCACCAACTCCATCGAGAAAGCGCAGAAGCGTGTGGAGGAGAACAACTTCGGCATCCGCAAGCGTCTGGTGGAATACGACGACGTGATGAACGCCCAGCGTACCGCCATCTACAGCAAGCGCCAGAACGCACTCAAGGGTGAGCGAATCGGCACCGATATCGCCAACATGATCTACGACACGGCGCACACGCTCGCTCAGAACAACCCTGACTACAGCGAATTCACGATGGAGGTGCGCAAGACCCTCGCCATAGATCTTCCGATGCAGGAAGAGGAGTTCCGCAAGGCTGACCGCAACGAGATTGCCAACCGCCTTGCAGAGGAGGCTCTCAACACATACTACAGAAACCGCGACAAGATCGCGGCGGCCGCCATGCCCTATATCCGCGAGTTTGTGGAGGAACGTGGCGCTTCCGGAATAGTAGGTGTGCCGGTGACCGACGGACGCCGCTTCTTCAATATCCGCTGCGACCTGCAGGAGGCTTACGGCAACGAATGCCGCTCCATAGTGAAGGGCTGGGAGAAGGCCGTCCTGCTCCAGTCGATCGACAACGCATGGCAGGAGCAGCTCCGCGAACTCGACGAGCTCCGCAAGTCGGTGCAGAACGCAAGCTACGAGCAGAAAGACCCGCTCGTGATCTATAAGCTCGAGGCCTACGGTCTCTGGAAGAACATGCTTGAGGAGATGAACTCGAAGGCTGTGGCCACCCTCATGCGCGGCAAACTCGCCGCTCCCGACTATGAGGAGGCGAAAGCCGCCCGCGAGGCCCATATGGCAGCCGCTGCCCAGGAGGCTGCGCGCAGACAGGCTGAACTGGCCGAGCGCAGCGCGCAGTCGGCTACCTACAACCGCAATCAGGAGATAAGGCGCGAATACACCACCACCTCCACTTCCAACCCCTACGCCAACTACTCCACCACCCGCGAGACCTACGAGGGTGAGAGCGCGCAGCGCCTCGCGGCGCAGAGCGCCAACCGTCCGCAGCAGCCGGCACGTCAGCCGCTGAAGGCCGAGCCGAAGGTGGGGCGCAACTGTCTCTTATACACATCTCCGAGCCCACGAGACACTGAGCGATCTCGTA
>USNC01000071.1 GCA_900555915.1 uncultured Porphyromonadaceae bacterium
GATCTACACGCGTAAGATCGTCGGCAGCGTCAGATGTGTATAAGAGACAGTAACTTATCACAACACTTATGAGGCAAATCAACAATTCTCTATTGGTGAAAGGAGTCTTGCCTGTGGCTGTATTATCAATCGCGACAGGCTGTGTCGACGACAAATACGACCTTACAGACATCGACACGACATCACGATTCACTGTAGACAATCTTACTATTCCCGTTAATCTCGAGACTATTTCGCTCGATGATGTGGTGAATCTCGACGACAATGAGAATATCTCGAAAATCAACATCGACGGGAAAGAAGTATATGCAATCAAAAAAGCTGGAAACATCAATTCCAATGAAATATCTATCAATGGCATTCATGTGACGGCTCCGTCAATTCCCTCCACCAACGTGAATCTCTCGCTTCCTACAATCCCCTCTGTAGGAAACATTCCGCCGTTCGACCTTCCTATACCGGTCACACCGGAAAAAGACTATTCGATAGAGATGAACAATCTCGACAAGGCTCTCATCAGCCTCGACGATGTGAAAACGACTAATCCGATAAACGTTGAACTGCAACTTTCCATTCCGCAAGCGTTGATGAACAACGGCGGCAATATCGCTCGGTTCCAGAATCTCGATATAAGACTGCCTTGGGGCTTGATCACCGACGACATGAACTACGACCGCAACACCGGCGTGTATCATATAAATGACCTTGCGGTCGACGCAAATGGAAAAGCGACTGTCTTTTTCCAGGCTCACGGTCTCGACCTAATGGGGAATGGCACAATATCTAACAACCGACTTGAAATCAGCGGCAAAGTTGGCATTCAGTCTGGTTCGATCCATTTTGAACTGAACGATGTCAATGTGCCTTCCCAATTCGACCTTACCGCTTCTTATAAAGTGTCGTCGTTCGACATCGCAAGTTTCAGCGGCGATATCGACTATCATCTCGACAATATCGACATCGCTCCTATATCTTTGTCGGATCTTCCTGACTTCCTCGACAGTCCGGAGACTGAGATCCGTATAGCAAACCCTGCCATTACAGTCGATATCAATAATCCTGTCGGCACATACGGACTGCAGGGTAGCGGCGTCATCTGCCTGACTTCCAATTTCAGCGGAGGCAACACCACTGAAGCACGCAGCGATAACTTCACCATCGGCCGCGATGGGGCAAAAATATCCTTTGGCACGCCTACCGATGGATTCCCTGAGTTTGTCGAGTTCAACAATCTCGGCAATATCCTCGCCAACAACAATACCGGTGGCCTCCCAAAAGATATAACTGTAAGACTCGAAAATCTGAAATTCAGCGGAAACGTAGTCGATTTTCCGATAGGCTCCAATCTCGGTTCAGCCGACGGTGACTATGATTTTACCGCTCCTCTTGGCTTTGGCAATCCTTCGAAGGTTGTGTATGAGACTACTGAAGACGGTTGGGGTGGTGATGATCTCGACGATGTCAATATAAATCTGCTGAAGATACGTGCCGTATGCTCCACTAATCTTCCTGTAGGTATCGAACTGAATGTGACTCCGGTCGACAAGTATGGCAACCTTATTCCTGTTAAGGAACCCAAGAACCTAAAGGTAAGACCATACTGCCAAGATGAGGAAGTATATATTGAAATAGCCGGAGCAAACGGACCGATACGTAATTTCGACGGCGTTCGTTTCCGTGCGATTATAAGTCAGGATGATGACAACAACACGGAGGCCATAGGTCCTGATCTTCAGATCCAGCTTTCCAACATCAGAGCCACGGTAGACGGCTACTTCGAAACAGATTTCTAACCCAGGCAACATCACACGACAACAATGAACGTACTAAATAAAAAGACTCTTGCCCTGATCCTTGCCGCCTCGTCTGTGACCGCGGCGTATTCACAGGAATCAGCCACCGGATATTTTCTTGAAAACTATAACATGCGCTGGCAAATGAACCCTGCCATGGGAAATCGAAACGGTTACGTCGGTTTTCCTGGACTCGGAAATCTGAATGTCGGTGTCAGCGGCAACTTCAATGTCACAGATGTCATTTACAGCCATCAGGGAAAGACTGTGCTCTTCACTAATCCCAACATCTCGGCAGAGGAAGTCCTGGGAAATCTGAACAACACCAACCGACTTTCCCAAAGTCTTAAACTCAACGTGCTTCAGGCTGGATTCAAGGCTTTCGGTGGCTACAACAACATAGCGGTCAATGTGCGAGAGGGCGTAAGTTTCGATCTGCCAAAGAGCATTTTCTCTCTTCTGAAGGAAGGCATTACCAACAAGGACTATGACATCACAAATCTCCGTCTCAGAGCGAACGCTTATGCGGAAGTGGCTCTCAACCATTCACGGGATATTAAATGGGTGCCCGGTCTGCGTGCCGGCGTTTCTTTCAAAGCGCTCATTCCGCTTGCATATGGCGAGGCGAACTTCAATTCGCTTCACCTCGATCTTCAGGAAAACAACTGGATAGCCCGCGCCGACGCGGAGATGAAACTCGGCCTTAAGGGTCTGCGCTATGAGACTGAGATCAACGACCGCACCCGTCATGAATACGTGAGCGGTGTAAACACCGACGATCTCCAGTACTCTCCCAATGGTTTCGGGTTCGCCTTCGATCTCGGTGCCACCTACGAGTGGAAGGATTTCGTTTTCTCACTTGCCCTTACCGATCTCGGTATGATCAACTATAATTCAGTGCAGGTGGCTTCTTCCAACGGTACGCAGACGTTCGAGACCAACAATCACGTGATTGGAATAGGCGACGACGGCGACAGCTGGGATAAACTTGTGGATGATCTTTCCAAACTCTATGAACTAAACGACAACGGCACTCAGTCGGTCAACTCCGGACTGGAGGGCAACCTGAGATTGGGTGTGGACTATAAATTCCCGTTCTATCAGAAACTGCACTTCGGACTCATGAACACCACAAGTTTCAACACGATAGTGCCTATGACAGAATTCCGCCTGTCGGCAAATGTCGAACCTGTGAAGGGTGTGGCTGCGGCTGTCAGCGCTGCTGCCGGTACTTTCGGTACCAACTTCGGTTTCCTTCTCAGCCTCGGCAACAAGGGATTCAACTTCAACCTCGGCATGGACTACGCGGCTATGAAGATGGATAAGAACCATATTCCACTCGACACCAATTTCGACATACATCTTGGCATTAACTTCCCGTTCTGATCTATACTTCATGTTGATTTTTTATAATTCGTAAATAAGTTTAAACAACTTCATTACATAAAAAAAACTTGCAACCGGGTTGCAAGTTTTTTTTATTACTTTTGCACAAGTAAACGTAAAAAAGATATTGTAATGAACAGAAGTTTTGTTAAAATACCTCTTATCGCGATTGGCCTTATGGGTTGGGTCTCGATTCCTATGGCCTGCTCAGGCAACCATGCCACCGAACAGACTGATTCCCACGATCATGACTCACACGATGACCATGATGGAGTAGATCCGCACGACGAAAAGGAACATGCCGGACATGACCATAGCGGGCTTATTAGCCTTGACAGGCATGAGGCTGAAAGATTCGGTGTCAGAACGGAAAAGATAGAGGCCGGCGACTTCACTGATGTGATTCTTGTATCGGGGCGTATCGAATCCAAGGCATCTGACGAAGGAATCGCTACGGCCACAAGATCAGGCATACTGACCCTGCAGCCTGACATCAATACAGGCGTAAAAGTAGTGACCGGAGCAGTAATAGGCAATATTCGGTCCGCTTCAGTTCAAGGTGGCGACCCTTCGGTGCAGGCTGTCGCCGCAAGAGATGCGGCAAAGCGCGAACTGGACCGCCTTGCTCCTCTTCATAAGGATGGAGTGGTAAGCACTCAGAAATACAATGAGGCGCTTGCCGCATACGAAAACGCTGAGGCCTCGCTCCGATCGTCACGTCAGGGTAGCGCTTCCATCGTGGCGCCAAAAGCGGGAATCATAACCCAATTGCTTGCGAAGACAGGAGAATATGTGGAGACCGGTCAGAAGATTGCGGTGATCAGTGGAAACACTAAACTGACGCTGAGAGCGGACGTGCCTGAAAAATACATGTCTGTGCTTGCAGGTATTGAATCTGCCAATTTTCGTGCGGCGTCTTCTGAACATACATATGATCTTGAGGATATGGGTGGAAAACTGATCTCCAATTCTTCGGTGGCGGTGGCTCAGAACGGATACATCCCGATGTATTTCTCTTTCGACAACAACGGACAGGTAACCCCCGGAACTTTTGCTGAAATATACCTTAAGTCCGCCACAAGGCATTCGGTGGTGTCGGTGCCGAAAGTGTCTATAGTGGAAATCAATGGCAACAAATGCGTTTACACCAGACATGGCGAAGGTCACTACGAGAAGCATGTGGTAAAAACCGGAGCTTCCGATGGAATGAGAATTGAGATATTATCCGGACTGAATCCAGGGGAGGAAGTAGTGGTGGATGGTGCTCAAGTCATAAGAATGGCTGAGACTTCCGCGACAGCGGTGCCGGGACACACTCACAACCACTGATAAAACTGCTAAATCAGTATAGATATGCTCAACAAGATAATAAATTGGTCGCTCACCAACAGGCTCGTGGTGCTTATGGCAAGCGCGGCCATACTGATAGCGGGCCTGATAATCATGGTTCGCACTGAGATAGATATCTTCCCCGATCTCAACGCTCCTACAGTAGCTGTCATGACTGAGGCCTCTGGCCTTGCGCCGGAGGAGGTGGAACGCACCGTGACATATCCGATAGAGACGGCTGTCAACGGGGCGTCTGGAGTGAGACGGGTACGCTCCAGTTCTGCCACGGGCTTTTCAATTGTATGGGTGGAATTTGATTGGGATACGGATCCCTATCTTGCCCGCCAGATTGTCAGCGAAAGGCTTGCCGGGGTAGAAGGGAATCTGCCGCCTACGGCCGGCACTCCCGTGATGGGTCCGCAATCTTCCATCCTTGGAGAAATAATGATAATCGGTCTCACAAGCGACAGTATTTCTGCCGGACAACTGCGGAGCGTGGCCGACCGCTCCATCAGGCCAAGACTTCTTTCCACCGGCGGCGTGAGCCAGGTGTCGGTCATAGGTGGGGATGAACTGGAATATCAGATTCTCCTTTTGCCGGAGCGTATGCGTCATTTCGGCGTGACTCTGTCGGACGTGGCGGATGCAACCGCCAATATGAATGTCAACGCCTCCGGAGGCACCACTTATGAATATGGCAACGAATATCTCATAAAGGGGATTGTCTCAACGCAAGACATTGATGAGATAGGACGGGCATCTGTAAGCAGCAGTTCGGGAGAAAATGTCAGACTAAGCGATATCGCGGAAATCAGGATCGGTGCTAAAACTCCCAAAATAGGCACTGCCACTCTAAGGACCAAGCCTGCGGTGCTCATCACTGTCACAAAGCAGCCGGGAGTAGGTTCAATAGAACTGACTGAAAAAATCAATAGGGAACTTGACAATATAAAGGCGACTCTCCCTGCCGGCATAGATATTGATACCGATATATTCAACCAGAGCCATTTCATAGAGACTTCCGTAAGCAATCTCCGGCAATCCTTGCTCGAGGGGGCTTTGTTTGTGGTGATTGTGCTTTTCTTCTTTCTGATGAATATCCGCACCACTGTCATTTCTATAATCGCAATCCCGCTCTCCATCATCGTCACTATAATTGCTCTTTACTTCATGGGGTTCACCATCAACACTATGACTCTCGGAGGTATTGCAATAGCCATCGGGTCGCTCGTCGACGATGCCATCGTGGATGTGGAGAACGTCTACAAACGGCTTCGTGAAAATGCAGTGCGAGAGGGAACTAATAAACTTCCTGTGCTCAAGGTTGTGTTCGAGGCGTCCAAAGAAGTAAGGAAACCGATTCTGAATTCAACACTTATAATAATCGCGTCGTTTCTGCCCCTGTTCTTTCTCAGCGGAATAGAAGGAAGACTGCTGAAGCCTCTTGGTATTTCTTTCATAGTCGCCCTCGCTGCCTCTACCGTAGTGGCTCTCACACTGACTCCGGTGCTGTGCAGCTATCTGCTCGGCGACAAAGGCAATGAGAAAGAGGCTGCCGCTCTTGCAAAAGAACCCAAGACCGCGGTATGGCTGCGCACTCGATACTCTTCAATGCTCGACAAGGTGTTGTCGCGGCCGAAACCTTTCGTATATGGAGTGGCAGGTATTCTCATTGTTTCCATTTGTATCTTCTTCACCCTCGGCCGCAGTTTTCTCCCTGGTTTCAACGAAGGAAGCTTCACTATCAACGTGAGCTCGATGCCTGGCATATCGCTCGAGCAGAGCGACAGCATCGGTATGGAGGCGGAGCGCATCATACTCACCGTGCCGGAGGTCCGCAATGTGGCACGAAAGACAGGACGCGCCGAACTTGATGAACATGCTCTCGGTGTCAACACATCCGAAATGGAAGTGCCCTATATACTTGACAAGGGCAGAGGAAAGCAGGATGTGGTAAGGGAACTGAGAGAAAAACTTTCTCATCTTCCTGGCGTCAACGTGGAGATAGGGCAACCTATCTCTCATCGAATCGACGCGATGCTGAGTGGGGCCCAGGCGCAGATTGCCGTGAAGATATTCGGCGACGACCTTGACCGTCTGTACTCAGTCGGTAAGGAGATTGGAGCGGAGATGAAAGAAATCGAGGGCATTGTAGATGTCAATATCGAACAGCAGATATCCCTTCCGCAGATCGATATCACTCCACGGCGTGAGATGCTTGCCAGATACGGTATCACCATTCCTGAATTCAGCAAGTTTGTGCAGATGGCGATCGGTGGAGAACCTGTAAGCCAGGTATTCGTAGGCAATCTCCCATACGATCTGACTGTCAAAGTGGAGGATTCCCATCGAGACACAAAGGCAAGGATAGAAGATCTTATGATCAACAGCAATATCGGTATGATTCCGCTTTCCGATGTGGCGGATATCTCCACCGGCAGCGGTCCTAATACTATCAACCGTGAGAATG
This sequence comes from uncultured Porphyromonadaceae bacterium, assembly GCA_900555915.1. Taxonomy (GTDB): domain Bacteria; phylum Bacteroidota; class Bacteroidia; order Bacteroidales; family Muribaculaceae; genus Lepagella. The sequence goes on from USNC01000071.1 coordinate 6,979, forward strand.
TGAACCGCCTCCTGACTGTATCGGCAAATGTGGATGGCAGGGATCTAAAAGGTGCTGTTGATGAAATAAAGAGAATCGTTGCTGAAAGGATCGATCTGCCCGAAAACTATTATGTGACCTCTGTCTCTTATACACATCTGACGCTGCCGACGATCTTACGCGT